>JBGQJX010000061.1:0-13406 GCA_041499255.1 Ktedonobacteraceae bacterium
GCCTCGCGGGAGCGATCCACCACGATAATTTCAGCGGGTGTCAGCGCTTTGAGACATTGGACGCCGATATGACCCAGCCCTCCCGCTCCAATAACGACTACTTTCGTCCCAGGATAGAGGAGAGCCGAAGCCTTCTTGACGGCATGGTAAGCTGTTAGTCCGGCATCCGCCAGCGCCGCGATATCTTTGGGGGCAAGGCTGGGATCGAGCTTGACGACGGCGCGCGCAGATGTTTTGAGGAAGTTGGCCATGCCTCCATCAATCGAAATACCAGGGAACGCCGAGTTACTGCAATGCATATCATTGCCCGCGCGACAGGCACGACACAGTCCACAGGTGATGAGCGGATGGACGATGACGGTATCGCCAACCGCGACATTACTGACGGCTGAGCCAACCGCGTGCACCCAGCCGGCATTCTCGTGTCCTAAGGTATAGGGCAGGGTTACGCCCGATTTTTCTACCCACTGGCCCTCGATAATGTGCAGGTCAGTGCGGCACAGACCAGCGCCACCGATGCGCACAATGACATCGAACGGGCCGGTGATCTTTGGGTCATCGACCTCTTCGATTTTGGGAAGCTCTTCGTAATGGTGCAAACGTACTGCTTTCATCTGTATTCCTCCATTGGTAGTTCTTCTGGCCCAACAAATCGAGAACCTGGTAAACCCCACTCGCGGAAGAAATCCCCTGTGGTGCGACATAACGTAACATTGACCTCACTGCCGGCCCGAATCAAAGACTTGCTTCTTTGCCTGGCTTTGGCAACGCTTGTGAGCGCCGTTTTTGAGCCGCCGCATTGTGTAATGAGCGCCGCGTTAAGGTCGATAATCTGTGGGGGGTCCTGTCCTAGCGCGCTCTGCTGCATGGCAGCAAGCAGGGCTTGTCGAGTGGAGTAAGTGAGGAAGGTGATGCGTTCTTCCTGTTTGCCACGACGTGGTTTATATTGTACAGCCAGCGGGTCTGCCTCAATATCTGGAATGAGACGTCCTTCGGCATCGAGCGAGCCGATATCACCGATATGGAGCCTCAGCAACTCGGCGAGCTGGAGGCCACTGCCGATCAAGGCCAGGAGAATCACGCGTTCCGCCCCTTGCTGGTCCGCGGAGGACAATACCGGGGCAGAAGAGATGCCTGGTAGTGGTCGCCAGGGTACGTTCACGCCGTTCAAGCGGAACCAGATCTTTGCGCCCATGGCGAGAGCGGAGACCTGACCTTCTGTATAGCCAGCGAGCGCAGACGCAAAAGAATCGAGAGCCTGTTCGGCCAGGGCCGGGTTGGCCTTCGCTGCTTCTAAGAGTATTTCAAGATCGGTGTGTCCCGTCATGGCGCGGAATCGTTCCAGGCTCGCGACGGAGGTGCGCACCCATGAGGGTTCGCGGCAGCGCACCGCGAGGATGTCTGCCATGCGGCGAACCGATGGGAAGGCAAGGAGTTCGCCTTCCCGTCGGCCTGCAAGAATCCGTGTCGCATTCATTGGCGGCCTCTTGCGTTGATACGCTCCTGAATTTTCTCGCGCAGGAAATGATCACGCAGCACCACTTCACACGAGGTTACTCCCGGAATGGCTTCCACGCGCCGCCGTATCTCTTGCCCAATGCTCGTAGCAAATTTTGTCGGACACAGGGGACTGGTCAGGTGAAAGTGTACTGTCACCTGACCATCGACCACTTGCACCTCGTCCAGGAGACCCAGTTCTGCCAACGAACGGCGAATTTCAGGGTCGCGTGTCGAGCCAGCCACGGCCCGCACCGCCTCAAGATCAATCTCCCTTATCATGATGTTTGCTTTCTCGCTATCCTTTAGTGGCTGCGCTGGCATAGGCACGTTTACGCTGGGCAATCTCGTCGTTTTCCAGGCTTTTGAGCTTACTCTCGGTATCAATGCCGTAGAGACGGGCGATATTACCACCGACAATCTTGTGTTTGATTTCATCGGTAAGATCAACCCCATACTCGGCTTTGATGTCGTCCGGTAACTGGAAAGCCATAAAATCGTCGAGCTGCCAGTGTGGATACCAGATAGGGAAGTCTGTGCCGTAGACGATGCGATCGGGACCGAGCCAGAAAAGCAGGTTTGCCATTACTTCCGCGAAGAAGCGGGGGCGGTTATGAATAAAGGCGAGTGCTACTGCCAGGGAGCCGTAGACGTTGGGGCAACGGGCGGCGATCCAGCAGAAATCGTCGAGCCTTGGCAAGCCGACGTGGTCAATAATGAAGTTGAGTTCGGGATAGAGCCAGGCAGGCTCATCAATATCGCGCACATCAAACTTCGCGAGGGTAAGCGGCTCGACGGCGGGCCCTTTATGGAAGTGCATATTCTTCACGCCGAGTTCGATACACTTCTCGTAGAGCGGGAAGACCATGGGATCGTTAGCGCTCCAGCCGCGTGATGGGCCGCGCCATTCGGCGGTATACCATTTGAAGCCCTTGACGCCACAGTCAATTACCTGGCGGGACACTTCGTCTATGGCTTTAGGCATACGAGGATCAACGCCACCCAGGGAGATAATGCGCTCGGGGGCGCGCGCGCGCATCTGGGCGTTGCGGTCAGCGTTAGCGAAGCCGGTATGGTAGAAGTCCATCAGCACCTGAGTGGAGAGAATGGACATATCGGCGTCGCCCTTAATAAATACCTCTTCGAGATACCAATCGGGATCAACCTTACGGAATTGTGTCTCGTAGTCCATCGTCCACTTCTTATCTGGTGGATTGAAGCCATTGTGGAAGGCATAGAACGTCTCGATGAAGGCATCTCCAAACCGGTTCTTGACATTTTCTTTGCTGGCATCCCAGTAGCCGGTGTGTGCGTCGAAGACAAATGTTCCGTTCTTCATTGATTAATCCTTTCGTCTGATTGATATGGAGGTAGGCACTGGTTCCGCTGCTTTCAATGCAAACGGTCCAGTCCCTACCTTGAATGTTGCTCCTGTACCGGTTCCCCATCCGTGAAGGGGAAAGAGAGACGGGTGTTTTCCTCCGGAAGGATGGAGAGCTCCTGTACCTGTGTGGTGGCGGAGGAGAATGGACCTCTGACGAGATCATCTCCTCGAAAGCATGAGCGTTGACTTAATGAGCTACAGCGTCGAAGCCAAGGTATTCCGCGGCGTCCTCAGGATTCGCGAAGAGGAGTACCTTGTCGTCGAGGCGAACTTGCCGCCCATAGTGGGTCGATGTCTCAACCTCGAAATCATAGACGGTATATTCACCAGGCTCCTTGCCCAGAGCTTCGCCGATCTCCTCCATGTCGAATTCGAGCTTGCCCACTCCATCGATACGGATAATGGCTGGCCACCTGGTGATCGTCACATTCGGTTTCTTGCTCATCACTTCCGCTATGACGTTGCCTTCTACACTGGCGCTCATGGTCACGCCACAGCGGTTGGATTGCTCGTGATTGAATGTTAGCCCATAGGCAGAATGTGTACCAGTACTTGCAGTCTGACTCAAAGCTGTACCTCCTGTGGCAACTGGATGCCAATTTTCGCTAAGATGGACTCAAATCGGTGCCTGGCTCGCTCGTACCCATCTTCAAAACGCAATACTTTGTGTCTTGGCTGTGACCAGATAGGTTGAAGTTGACGCGCCGCGGCGACACCGTATGGCACCCAATGGGCGAGCCACTCCCCCATGACGCGTTTATTCTCTTCGCCATGAACCGGATCGCTGGCGAGCAGCCGTAGTTGCTCGATGGTATAGGCCAGGTTGTGCTCGTAGTCGTATTCGCCCAGCCCGAAGATCACCGGCGTTACAAAATCGCCATGAGGCGCGGCGTACTGCATGACAAACTGGCTACGGAATAGCTCTCCAACGAGCGGTTCGTAGACAACGTTGGTGGCGAAGAGCTGCTCAGCCCAATCGGGGGTAGCCGTCAGACGCTCTACGTTCTCCCGCACTCCCTGCCAGACCGGGTCCTGGAGCCAGAGCTGCTTATGTACTGTACCATCGAAATTGGGGATGTGCTCAGTCAGAGCCAGGTTGTAGAGGGCGAGGTCCTGGGCGAAGCGGAGCTTGTCCATGCCATTGACGCACATGGCATTGTTGATCATATTAGACATGGCATCGCGTTGCGCTGGCGTGAAGACCTGCATGCCAAGTCCATATTCTGGATGCATAAAGACACTGACGTGTGTCTCGACGCATTTGACCCAACTCTTGTCCCATGATTCAAATACGTTCTGGCTGATGGCCATCGCGAGTGTTTGCTGTATCTGGCGAACGGTATTTGCCTCACGGATATAAAAGGTGCGGTGCCATTGCTCGTTGGGGTCACGGAAGACATGCCAATCAGACGATTTCATCTTCGTCCACGATTCGTCAAACCCCGCTGTCCCATCGGCAAAGGCATAGAGCCAGCCCTGCAAGAGATACCGCTTGGGGTCGGGCTGCACATCGACGGTGACATCTTCGTAGACGCTGTTGTGCCGTCCCTTTGGTGTGAAGTAATTAAAAGATCGGCTATCCGATCCCGAGAAGGTAGCTGCACCGGCATCCGCGTTTGTGATGTTAATCGCTGGCCCGGTATTTGGATCTGCCATAGGTTCTTTCCTCCATTGAGAGCTTCTACGCTTTAAAAGAACTACTCTACCTTACCTGTGGGAGTGAATTTATCGAAGAAGATGCGATCTTCGCTAATGCCCTTACGGACAAGTACTGGAATAGCGGCATCAATCATAGGCGGTGGGCCACACAGATAGGCCTGTGTGTGTGCCAGGTTTGTATTAAGGTGGCGGTCGAGCACATCGGTGATCAGCCCGGTCTCGCCCTCCCATTCATCCTCCTCTGTTGCCATAGAAAGGGCTGGCACAAAACGGAAGCCAGGCAAGCGCTCTGCCAATTGCTTAAGACGGTCCAGGTAAAACAGGTCCTTCCGTGTCCTGGCGCCATAAAAGAAGGTGGCTTTGCGCTTGATGCCGCGTTCTGCCATGTCGTTAAGCAGTGACCAGAGGGGAGCCATACCAGAGCCGCCACCGATGCAGATAATGTCACTGTCCGTTTTCTCACGGAGCATGAAGACGCCGTAAGGCCCCTTCACCTCCATGGGTTGACCAACAGCGAGATCGCCTTCGAGCAGACCGGAAAACCGACCACCAGGAAAGACTTTGATGATAAATTCCAGGCGATCAGTAGTACGCGGCGTGTTCGCCATAGAGTAAGCACGGCTCTCCGCGCTGTCAGGGATGGTAATCGAGGCGTATTGGCCGGCGTTAAACTGCATCTTCTTCCCCGGCTCAGCGAACTTGAGCACGAGGCGTTTGATGTCATGGGTGAGCGATTCGATCTCTTCAACGGTTGTCTGCAGGGTGACAATAGGGATACCTAGCCGCAGTATGTCCTCATCGTAGTTGATTAATTCAACTTCCAAATCGCTGTACGCGTGGGAGCGGCAGAGCAGGACATATCCTTCTTCGCTCTCGTATTCTGGCAACGCAAAGGTGGAGTACTTCTCCATCTCTAAGTCGCCGTCCAGCAGGAACGACTTGCAGGCTGAGCACTGTCCCTCGCGACATCCATGCGTCAATGACACGCCCTGACGAAACGCTGCATTGAGGATCGTTTCGTTTTCATCTACTTCGATCTCAATGTTTACCGGTTGAAAGCGAACTCTGTGTGTAGGCATACCCCAGTTCTTTCTCATGTAGGGGCGCAAATGAATTGCGCCCGGTGACTGCTGGCGGGCGCAAATGAATTGCGCCCCTACATGTGTGCATCGTCTTTCCCCCAAGGGACGAAGCTGGCGGGCGCAAATGAATTGCGCCCCTACATGTGTGCATTGTCTTTCCCCCAGGGGGGATGGCGTCCTTTGCGGATACCTGCACGATTATTTGATCGCGAAGCCCTTGCGGTAATCGGTCATGTGGGCTTCCCGCTGCTCTGGCGTCATCTGATTGAGCAATACATTGGGACTCGCGAACTCAATGCCCTTGAGATGGTCCAACGTCCACATGTACTTATCGTCGAAAATGACGTGCGGTTGTGGGATGAGCGTCTTGCCATCAGGGCGCACAAAGCCTTGATCTTTCATGACGTCAACGAGGTCCCATCCGTGATAGCAGGTTTCCCACTCGCGGGTGCCGACCAGCCGACCCATGGAGGGGGTTTCACGGCCCTGATAGGAGCTGCGGAACACTTCTTTATCGGTCCAGTGGCAGGTCTTGGAGCAGTATGTGCGTACCTGGCCATCGATGGTATCCATGATCGTATCTTCACGGATCATGCACGGGACCATACACGTCCAGCAGCGGTGTGGATAGACATACCCGACATCTTCAAAGGCGATGGGCTTGTGTCCATTGGGCTTGGACAAGCGCGCATAGTGTTCCCACCACTTGCCATACTCGTTGTACCAACCGGGATACTTGTTCTCAAACCATTCGAAGTCTTCTTCGGTCATGGGGTCGATACGCCAGAAGTTGGCGAACCAGCCGGTAGCAAAGAACTGGGCGGTCTTATGGACATAGCCCTTGTTCGCAATGCGGTTCCAGGCTTCCTCAATGTCCTCGTGGTGAATCTTCAGCCCATATTTCTCTAACGGCAGCAGATAGCTGCGATAATAATCATCGTAAATCCAACGGCGCCACATCTCTGCATAGCTCTCGCGATTCTTGCGGCGGTCCTTCGTGCCATACTCAATGAAGGTGCCAATGGCCGCATCCACCAGGCAGTGGTTGTTCCAGAAGGCATACTGCAGGTCGCGTTCCAGCAGCAGTTGGTTTTCGGGGTCGGCCAGGGCCATCAATAGCGTCGCGTAGCCGTTGCTGATATGTCTTGACTCGTCGGATTGCACCGAGAGGAAGACGGTTGGCAGGAGATAGTCGCCATTGGCGGCGGCCTCGGATGGCATTGCCACGAACAGGGTATTGGTGAAGGCGGTCTCCGCAACGATCTGCAGGTAGATATTGGCTGCGGTGACGGCGTCGCCAGTGATGAAGCCCTCAGCGAACTGACGTCCGATGGTTCCCGCATAGCACCTGTCGAAAGATTTCTCGGTTGTGTCAAATCCGGTAGGATCGATGTAGTTCTTCATGTAGTAGCGCTTCAGATGCATCTGGATGGTGGAGTGTCGAACTTCATCAATCATCTGCAGTGCGAGTCCGTTGTGCAATTCAGGATTAGGCACTACTGAAGTGAGTAGAGGCATCGCGCGGGCGGCGGAGATTTCTGGGAAAGGACTGATGCCCAGGAAGAGCTTCATCCACTCCATCCAACGCGGCTGGGTCGAGCGGAACATATTGCCACGAAGTGCTCCATCCATCGCTCCCATGGAACGGTCATCTTTCTCTTCCTGCATAGGGAAATAAGATTGCATGACCTGCTTCAAAGGTTCCTTCTTGGGGGCTTTGGTAAACTTGTAATCGGTGGGGTACTTCTTAACCTGTGTGGCAAAGGTCGGCTCCCAGGAAAGCTCTTGAATCTTTTGGTACGCTTTAGTGAGGCTGTTACGAGCCATACTGCTTGTTCTCCTTGCTTGAATAACTCCTGGATGTTGCACTTCAAGGTGCTTGCAACGTTTCCAATGTGTCGGAGCAATACTCTAATTAGGGCTTCCTGTGTCGTGCGTGATACACTCATCCGAAGATGAACATACCTGGTTGACGGTGGTCTCGAATGTGGCCGCTGATGATCCTGGGACTGCGGTGAGCGGGTAGATAGTGATGTATGGGGTCACTTTGCTCTAAGCAGTCAGAGTCATTGGGCCTGGCTACATAGGGAAAGCCATTAAAAGAAGGCGACCTACGAAACGGCGGATAATTTGTTAATCCTGCTTGCGCTGAACTACTACAATGTTAACATGAAGTCGGTGAGGAGGGAGTGAGATTAGGGGGTAGCGCGGTAAAAAAATGGTGAAAATATGTAACCTACCTGCCCATTTTTGTAGACACCTCAACCGTTATGTGCTATATAGTGTAATAGAGAATTGCGATATGCTTTGCAATACATGCGTCCACTTTTAGAACATTTGTAGCTGTAGCTTGCTACGATAGCAGCGTAATCAGTGTCAGATTAAGAGCAATACTGAGGTGGTGGTATGAGCAATCAACAGAATCGCGTGCATTTGGCTATCGCCTCACCGTCAGAGATAGAGCATACAGCCCGGCAGTTGATGGCTGTTCGTGACGGGTTTCTGACCTCGGGTACCCAGGCTCGCTATACTCCCCGAACGATCATTCTGGAATCATGGCTGCGCTGTAATGCTATGCATGTCAATCCTGCACGGCGTTACGCGCCGCTCGCCATCGCTCGTGAGGCCCAATTGCAGAATTTACGAGAAGCCAATGATCTGCTCATGCGTGCTACGCGCTCGGTAATGAGCCACCTCAAGGACTTTCTCGCGGACTCTGGCTATGTGATTGTGCTGAGCGATGCCAGTGGTTGCCTACTGGATGTTATTGGTGATGTTGCTATCCGCCGCCGCCTTGCCCGTATCGACTTCGTTCCCGGTGGCAACTGGAGCGAAGGGGCTGCCGGCACCAATGCCATCGGCACAGCTATCGCCGATGGGCACGTTGTACAGTTGATGGCAGCGGAACACTTCTGCGATGGATGGCAAGACCTCACCTGTACAGCCGCTCCTATTCGCCACCCGTTAACGGGCGAGGTTATCGGTGTGTTAGATGTCACTGGTAACTATCGCCTTATTCGCCCTTTTCTCACCAACTTTCTGGCGGTAGCCGCTATAGATGTCCAACAGCAGTATCAAACGCTGCTGACTGCTTCTACGCACAGTACGCCAATATATTTGCTGGGAGCTACCACCGGTTATTCCAGGTATAGCAACCCCTACAAGGTCAATATGAACAACAGGTCGCACCAACAAAGAGATGTAGGGGCTCGCTATAGCGCCTTCCCTACAGTGGACGATATGCGCTATCAACTGGATCAGCAGGAACGCCGGGCCCACGATGCAGAACGCCTGGCGGAGGCGGCAGGAGCCGTCAGCGCGAGTCTGGATGTGGATATTACCCTTGAAAAGGTGGCTGAGCTGGCCGCTCAGCTTTTGCAGCTTGAGGCTGCTGCTACTTGCCTGTTTGATGAAGCAGAAGGTAGCATTTCGCTGCGTATCTGGTCTAAACAAAACGCTCTGTTGTCTATCGACATTCACTCGCTGGAAGCGCTGCTCTCACGAACTGAGGCTCTTACTCTGATCCAGGAACGCGGTGAGCCGGTGATTATCGACGATGTCCTGACCTCTACCCTTTTGCCGGCAACCCTCCTGGAGCAACTGGGTATTCGTTCGATAGCGATGCTGCCCCTGACGACAGCTCGTGGTGTTATAGGCTTTATCGCTGCCCCGAAATGTGCCTACTACCATTGGGTCGTTGATGATGTAAGGCTTGCCCTGGCTTTCGCGTCTCAATCAGCTATCGCTATTGAGAATGCCAGGCTTTTCGCCACTTTGCAGCAACATAATCGTCGCATTGAAGTGATCAATACCCTTGCCCAGCTCTTGAGCACGTTGCCTGATCCTAACCAGCATCTCGACGTGATTTTGAAGCGCATCACGGAGATTATGGAACTGGACGCGGGCATGATCCTGTTGCTCGACCAGGATGGAAGCGAAATATCCCTTGTCGCCCACTGTGGGCTACCTGATATTACGTCCCTCGACATTTCAGACCTGCCCCTGCAACCTCTACGCGAGGTGGTTGGCCTGGTAGTGGCGCTTGGGGAATCAATGCTGGTTTGTAGTCAAGAGGGGAAAGGCTGCATCGTGCATGCACCTCTGAGTAATTTGGGCCTTTGCGGATTGATGGCTGTTCCGCTGGTTGCGAGCAGTAATATTCTCGGTGTCCTGCTGGTGGGGAGCCATAGCCCTCGCAAACTGACCGAGGAAGACCTCTCGCTGTTCACCGCCATTGGACAACAGTTGGGCCTGGCTTTGACGAACGCTCAATTGCTGCGCTCCACGAGCGAAATGGAGGCATTGCGTGAGGCTGATCGGCTCAAAAGCGGGTTTATCGCTGCCGTTTCACACGACTTACGATCACCGCTTACCGCCATTCGCGCCTCAGTTGATAGCTTGCTCGATCAAGGGGATATTCAGTCGGCCAGGGCACAGGAACACCTATTGCATAACATCGCAGGACAGGCGAGCCGGTTAGGACGGCTGGTTGACCAGTTGCTCGACCTTTCACGCATAGAGGCGGGAGCACTCGCGTTAGACCGCGATTGGACAGAACTGCCGGTACTCATTGCCGATACACTGGCGAAATTTGAGGGGTTGAATAGCGGATGTCGTGTGGAATGTGATCTATCAAGAGATTTGCCCCTGTATTATGTGGACCCCGATCGCCTCGTCCAGGTACTCTGGAATCTGCTGGAAAATGCCAATAAATATGCTTTGCCATGCTCGTCAATTAGAGTTGAGACCAGTTGGACAGGAAGTGAGGTGGTGATCGGCGTCGCTGATCGTGGCCCCGGCATACCTCCAGAAGAGCATGAGAAGATATTTCAACACTTTTACCGGTTGAATAGGGACATCAGGACGCATACACAAGGTAGTGGACTGGGCCTGGCGATCTGCCAGGGTATTGTGCAAGCTCATGGTGGCCGAATCTGGGTGGAGGATCGACCAGGAGGCGGAAGTATTTTCCGAATTGCCTTGCCTTTACCAACGGCCGATCGACTCGTGCTTGAAGCATTGGACGATCAAGTATTGTACAGTGTAAGTCTAAAGGAGCAATGATGCTATGGGCCATGCCAAACAACGTATTTTGCTTGTCGATGACGACCCTGGTATCATGGTAGCTGTGAAACAAGCTCTGTCCACCCACGGTTACCAGATGACGACTGCCACAGATGGCAAAGAGGCTTTAGACTCTTTCGACCGCGAACCCCCAGAGCTGATCCTGTTGGACTTAGTGATGCCCCATTTAAGCGGCCTGGAAGTCTGCAAGCGAATTCGAGAATACTCAGCCACTCCTATTATTATCCTGAGCGTCAAAGGGAGTGAGGCCGATATCGTATCTGTCCTTGATCTGGGGGCGGATGACTACCTGGTGAAACCCTTCCGCCTGGCCGAGCTCATTGCCCGCATCCGAGCGGTGCTGCGTCGTGGGAGCAATATAGTAGCGGCCAAAGTCGTGTGTGGTGATTTGGAAATTGACACTGAGATGCACAGGGTATCTGTCGGGGGCCGTCTCATCACGCTCACGCCGATCGAGTACGCGCTATTGGCCGAGTTGGCGGGAAACGTTGGCCGAGTGTTGACCACTCGCCTGCTTGTACAGCGTGTCTGGGGTTCCCAATATAGCGATGCAAATGACTACGTCAAGGGCGTTGTGCGCCGCCTGCGCGTCAAGCTGGAGCCTGATCCCGCCCACCCACGTTACATTATCACCGAGCCACATCTCGGGTACAGACTGAGCGATTGTTTGTCATGAACATGGCAGAACGTGGCAGAACGTGCCAGGTATCGGCACAAGCGACCTGGAAGTAATACCTCACAATTTCCACACAAAATCGTGACCGGGTAGCCCATTTGTCACATCCAATATCCATCAAGCTAAGAAAAGCCCATCAAATGCGGGAGGAGCAATGGCGCGACAGAAGGACTGCCATGTCATGCTGAGCGCAGCGAAGCATCTCAAGGCCCAGCGAGGGAGACCCTTCGCTGCGGCTCAGGGTGACAAGGGAACGAGGGGAATGGGGTGACAATCGGGGAAGCGGCGGGCGAGACCATACGGTCATGCTGAGCCGCAGCGAAGCATCTCGACGCCCATGCAATCCTGGACCTGTGTCTTAGCTTGATGGATATTGGTAGCCCATTTGTCACATCCCGTGGCCTTCCTATGATACAATTGGCGAAAGGTTTATTGAACGCATGGGGTAAAAGCAAACTGTGCTTCAGCGACCTGCATGCCTCTTTCCTGGCATCAACGGACATTTGACAACAGAATTGATGTTGACCTGGTGCTTACACGAGAAACCAGGTTCGTTGATTGCCCATTCCCAACAATTGTGAAACAAGGAGTTACTTAATGCACGTTAAACTCGATTCCCTTAAAGAAAAGGGCTTTGTTGTCCTGCGCGATTATGATGGTCCGCCGGTTCCTAAGGAGGAATGGGCGAACCTCGAATACATGGACTGGAAGAGTGGTGGGGATACCAATTTTGCGCCGATTGCTTCCGCTTTTGGCGAGATGGAGTGCCAAGGTTTCTGGGATCACGGCAAACCCGACAAGGATGGCATGTGGACAAAGAACGCTGAGATGTGCCCCACGCTGGTGCAGTGGACGAAGAATGTGGCAGCTAATTTCGGGCGTGTGCGTATCATTAAGCTCAATCCTAATACCTATACAGAGGCGCTTCACAATCTGCACCTTGACGACAACAACCGTCTCAATCCCGATGGCGAGGGCTGGGTGGTGCGCGCATGGTTGGAACTTTCCGATGACCCCAACACGTACATGATTCTGCGTGAAGACAAGGACGATCCAACGACGGAGTCGCGCGTCTCGATGCCCAAAAATCGCCAGCTTGTCATCGATTCGCAGCGTCTCTGGCATGCCGCGTGGCATCCAGGCCCGGAGCCGCGCTACGCGTTGATCGTTTCGTTTGAGAGCGGCGAAGCTTTGCAGCGCTGGATAGAGAGCCAGGCTCAGGCGACCTCTGGCGTAAGGTAGGTCGGAGGGCGAGTCACGTGCTCCGTCAGAAGGCGAGCACAAGGGGTAGAGGGCGAGCACAAGGCATCGCCCCTACAATGGCACGGCTTCGCAAGCCGGGGCGTGCATGGTGGCAAAGTGTATGGATTACCCACATTGTCACTGGGTCAAAGCCAGCACATCGTTTACCAAGCAGGCTGAGAAAACAAGCATCAAACACCGCACGCTTGCATTACGATGTCCTGGCCCTCCCCGCCTGACGATGTGGGTAATCCATACACTACGGCAATGAACACATCAGCCGCTGCAGTAAGCTGTATCCAATAAAGAAGGAGAATGTATACGCGTTGAAAATCGGTATCATGCTTCCACAAGAATGGGAAAGAGGTCTGGTTGATCCTGTAGAGGCATATGAGACTATGACTCGTGTCGCGCAAGAAGCAGAAGTACTAGGGTTTGCTTCTGTATGGCTCTTTGATCACTTTGACTCGTCCTCTGCTTTCCAATCGACCGAGAGGATGTTTTTTGAGTGTTGGACCAGCACGGCTGCTGTAGCCCGTGATACCACTCGTATACGCATTGGGCAGATGGTGACTTGTAATAGTTTTCGTCATCCTGCTCTCCTTGCCAAAATGGCAAGCACTGTTGATGTGTTGAGCCATGGCAGGCTTAACCTGGGTATTAGTGCAGGCTGGAATGAACAGGAATATTTGGCCTATGGCTACCCATTCCCAGAAGCCGCAACACGCTTGCGCCAGCTTCGTGAAGCCCTCCAAATTATCAAAGCGATGTGGATGGAGGA
>JBGQJX010000062.1:0-13290 GCA_041499255.1 Ktedonobacteraceae bacterium
AGATTGAAGCGATCATGCGCTGTTTTGGTACAGTCGATGCTCATGAGGCCACTGTGGCCTTCCGCGAAAAACGTCCGCCTGTCTTTAAGGGAAAGTGAAATGTTGTCACTGCGCAACATAATGACTATTTTGAATGAGACATAGGAGGGTGAGGAATATGCCTGCAACATTTAAAGCGTTCGTTGTTGATAAAAAGGAAGAAGGTTTTACCGCAACCTTCAAGGATTTAACTCAGGCTGATCTGCCGCCTGGTGAGGTTCTGGTCAAAGTAGCTTACTCGAGCGTGAACTACAAGGATGGCCTGGCCTCCATTCCAGAGGGCAAAATTGTGCGTAGCTATCCCTTCGTGCCTGGAATTGACCTCGCGGGAGTGGTGGTCGAATCCATTGATCCGCGCTTCAAACCTGGTGATGAAGTGATTGTCACCAGCTATGAACTGGGTGTCTCCCACTATGGAGGGTTCAGCGAATATGCTCGCGTCAGGGCCGATTGGGTGGTGCCATTGCCAGCTGGCATGACCCTCAAAGAGGCCATGGCCCTGGGCACAGCGGGCTTCACCGCGGCCCTCTCGGTATATAAGCTGGAGTACAACGGTCTCAGGCCGCAGAACGGGCCTGTACTGGTCACGGGCGCAACCGGGGGAGTGGGGAGCATTGCTATTAATATCTTCAAGCGCCGGGCTTACATTGTGGCTGCCAGTACCGGCAAGGAGTCGGAGCATGAATATCTCAAAGCGCTGGGCGCCGTTGATATCTTGACGCGTGAGGAAACGTCAGCTGAGAGCAATCGTCCCCTGGAGAAAGAGCGCTGGGCCGCGAGCGTTGATGCAGTTGGAGGTACCACGTTGGCCTATCTCCTGCGGACCACCAAAATTGGCGGATCAGTCGCTGCATGTGGCAACACCGGAGGACCGAATTTCAGCACGACTGTTTTCCCTTTCATCTTACGGGGCGTTAACTTGCTGGGTATTGATTCGGTAAACTGCCCTATAGAGCTGCGCCGTCAAATCTGGGAACACCTGGCCAGAGATTACAGGCCGGAACACCTTCTTGATCTCATTGGGCACGAGGCCCCATTCGTGGAACTTCCTCACGCGCTGGCTACCATTCTCAAGGGCGGAGTGAGAGGCCGTACTATTATCAAGGTGAGTTAATTCCAGTATGACCGGTAGTGTGGTGCTGGCTACTTGTAGTCAGCACCGTTGAGGACAGCGCGGACATAATTACCTGTATGAATCCACTTTGCTCACCGCAATAGAGACGGGTACATGAGATCTTGCAGCTTCCACAGCTGATAACATGAGCGCAAGGGTGTGCAGATTGTCACGTCCGGAGCACGCAGGCTCCTGGCCTGTACGAACAGCCTGTATAAAAGACTCCAGGCTGCCACGCCGATCCGTGAGCGGCATGTCAGGCAGCTTCATTTGACGCGCGCGCTTCCCTATCGGACGAACGGTGACACGATCGGGTGCAGTATCGTCCCGGCTTGTCCACACAATCTCTCCTCCGGCACACTCCATATGCCATTCTCCGCTCCAACAGGTCCGCGGACCAGGACTGACCCAGCTTCCACGGTAGCTCGCCACCGCTCCACGGTCAAAGACGATCGTAGCAGCCGCGGCTGGGGGGTCTACGTACTTGCTCCAGGGAGGGTTCCAGGTCTGACATGTGATTTGAACTGGCTCTTGAGCGAGCACATAACGCATCAGGTCGAAATGGTGAATGGCCATATCTACGAGCAACGGCTGCCATATCTGGTAATACCGATACCCTTCAGGCTCCGCAGCGTTCTTGTAGCGCCGGAAGTCAATACTGATAGAACCAATCGATCCCAGCTTCCCCTCGTGAACCAGCGCAGTTACCGCTTGAACGGCAGGAAAGAAACGGTAATTCTGGCTGATCATGAGCACCAGGTTACGTTCTGTGGCTGTATCAACAACCTGCTGAGCCTCAGCTACGGTTGGCGCAAACGGTTTTTCAAGTAACACATGTTTTCCCGCGTTGAGTGCCTCCAATGCGAGCAGCACATGCACTGGCAAGGTGGCAGTAATGAGTACGGCATCGGCCTCAACGGCATTCAAGGCCAGCTCAAGCGTCGGGAAACAACGCGCTGGTGAGATGTTGAGGAGCTGCTGCGCTTGCGCAAGCACCCCTGCTTCCAGGTCTACACAGGCGACCAATGTAACATCCTCACTTTGCCGTATGACACGGGTAGCCCAATTCAGTCCCCAGCCACCCATGCCCACCTGTATAAGACGAAGCGTCATCTCAATCTCCTGCTCACTGTTGGGGCGGCCCAGCGCACAGCATTGGCGATTACGTGTTGTACATCAGGGTGATGGTATGTCGGTAACGTCTCGTGTCCTGGACGGAAGTAGAAGATTTTTCCTCGCCCGCGTGTATAGCAGCAACCGCTGCGAAACACTTCACCGCCAGTAAACCAGCTCACAAAAACAATGGTCTCTGGTTGGGGTATGTCGAAGTATTCTCCGTACATCTCTTCACGCTCGATGTCTATATATTCACCTATCCCTTCCGCAATTGGATGCCCTGGGGCCGTCACCCACAGGCGTTCGCGATCATCCGCTTCGCGCCATTGCAGACCGCAACTTGTGCCCATGAGACGTTTAAAGATCTTCGAGTAATGACCTGAATGGAGCACAATAAGCCCCATGCCATCTAAAATGCGTTGATGCACTCGCTCTACCAATGTATCAGAGACTTCATCGTGAGCAAGATGTCCCCACCAGAGGAGCACATCCGTTGTGTCGAGCACCGTGTCAGGGAGGCCTTGTTCAGGTTCATCTAAAGTCGCGGTTCCTATTGAAAAACCCGTTCGACCAAGTCCCTCAGCCAGCGTAGCATGAATACCATGAGGATAATGCGTGGCTACGCGTGGGTCTGTTCGCTCATGACGGAACTCGTTCCAAATAGTGATATGCGTCATGGTTCTTGAGTCGATCCTTTCGTTGCTCAAACTGGCGGGGATTCACCCCTTGTCCTCCGCTTCCTAGCCTAGCAGGTTATATGGGTTCTGAAGCAACCGCTTGATTTCCTGGAGAAAGCGCGCGACCGCCGCGCCATAAAGGACACGGTGGTCAGCAGAGAGGGTCATTGACATCAGATCACGGATAACAGGCTGACCATCAACTGGTACGAATTGCTTGCGTGTAGACGCTACCGCCAGAATCGCCGCTTGCGGTGGGTTGATGACCGCAATAAAGTTCGAGGCATCCATCATGCCCAGGTTCGAGACCGAGAAGGTGCCCTCCTCCAGGTCTGCTGTCGAGAGCCTGTTTGCCCGCGCCTTCGCGATGAGGTCTTTTGTTTCGCGAGCAATCGTGCGCACCCCCTTGATGTTGGTATCGCGGATCACCGGAACCACCAGCCCGCTTGGGACGTCTATGGCAATGCCAATATTGATGTGCTTATACTGTATGCGCTGATCGTCCTTGATGGTACTGTTGACCTCGGGGAACTTTTCGAGCGCCAGCGCGCAGGCCTTCACGATCAAATCGTTGACGGTGACCTTTACGCCATCTTCGCCAGCGCTTGCGTTGAAGGTCTGGCGCATTGCCAGCGCGTCGGTCATATCGACCTCGCTGCTGACGTAAAAGTGGGGAATGGTCTGCTTCGACTCGGTCAGGCGGCGCGCAATGAGCATTTGCACGCGGGAAAGCTTGACGACCTCCGTCTCTGGCGGCGCGCTGAGCGGCGCTGTGGGTGCCGGGACTGCCTGTGGAGGAACTTCCGGTTTGGATGTAGGGGTTGGCGCAGCGGTGGCGGGAGGAGTTGCACGCTGCTCCAGAACATCCTCAATATCATCGCGGACGATGCGGCCGCCCGGACCCGTCCCTTGCACCTGGCCCAGGTCTATGCTGTGCTCTTCGGCTATGCGGCGGGCCAGCGGGGATGCTTTGATCGCTCCCCTTTCACCACCGGTGATGACGGCAGGCTTTATGCTCTGGGTGCTCGTCTCTACCTTCGGGGCGTTTTCAGCCGGAGATGCGCTTGCTCCGTCTGCGCCAATTCTGGCGGCGTCAGGCGCAGGTTCAGCCGCCTGCTGGACCGCCGCGCCTGTTCCAATAAGAGCCACTGCCTGGCCGATAGGCACCGTTTCACCCTCCTGCACCAGGATCTGTTGTAGAGTGCCTGCCTCGTATGCCTCCAGATCCATAGTGGCCTTGTCGGTCTCGATCTCGGCCAGGACATCGCCCTTTTTGACCTCGTCACCTGTCTTCTTGAGCCAACGGGCAATAGTACCTTCCTCCATAGTATCGCTGAGTCTGGGCATGGTCACTTCGCTCATCTTCACCTCATTCCTTTCATCGTGTGAGCCGTAAGGTTGGGCGACTCTTCTCAGTCAGATGAACGCGTAGCGCTAGACGCAGATGCCGTGTTTCTGACTGCATAAGAGACATAAGATAGCGTCGTTTACGAAGAATAAGATGATCTTCTTCGACGCGGTGCGAGTTCGTTGATTGCTTCCACCAGCTGTTTACCACCTGTCAGTGTTGCTAGCTCCAACGGCTTGGAGTAGGGCAGCGGCACCTCCAGGCTGGCTACTCGTTTGATAGGGGCATCCAGGTCATCGAACGCCTCTTCTTGTAAGATCGCGGCAATTTCCGCGCCGATGCCGAACGAGCGCCAGTCCTCTTCAAAGACAATCGCCCTGTTCGTTTTCCTGACGGAGTTGATAATGGTCTCATGATCGAGCGGTCGCAGCGAGCGCAGATCCACCACCTCGATGCTCAGATTGTTTTCCTGCTCCATGCGGCGTGCAACATCACGGGCCACGACTGCCATGCGGGAATAGCTGATCACGGTCAGATCACTGCCTTCTTTGGTCACTTTCGCCTGACCGATGGGCACCATGTAATCATCGGATGGCACTTCACCCTTGGTATTATAGAGAGCAAGATTTTCGAGAAAGATCACCGGATTGTTGTCAAGCACGGAGGTACGCAGCAGTCCCTTCGCATCGGCTGGCGTGGATGGGGCAACCACTTTGAGGCCTGGTACATGGGCGAACCAGACCTCCAGGTTCTGCGAGTGGGTGGCCGCAAGCTGCTGTCCGCCGCCACCAGGGGTACGAATCACCAGCGGGATGGGACACTGGCCGCCGAACATGGCATAAATTTTTGCCGCGTGATTGACTATCTGGTCCATGCCCAGCACAATGAAATTGATCGTCATGATCTCCACAATTGGTCGCAGCCCGAGCATGGCGGCGCCGGTGGCCATACCGATAAAGCCATTTTCGACAATAGGCGTGTCCACTACGCGTTTTGGACCAAACTCTGAGAGCAGCCCGGCAGTGATTTTATACGACCCCTCGAAGGCACCAATCTCCTCCCCAAGGAGGAATACATTTTCATCGCGCAGTAATTCATCGCGCAGCGCGTCATGGAGTGCTTGCCGGTAGGTGATTTCAGCCATGCTTATTCTCCTTTCACTGCTCTGCTTCCGGTGCGTAGACATAGCCATTGAGGTCACCCATGAACTCCTCAACTGATGGATACGGGCTTTCCTCGGCGAATTTGACGGCATCGTCAACATCGCGCTCTACCTTTTCCTCGATCTCGTGTATAGCTTTCTCGTCGAGGAGACCAGCTGCTGTGAGGCGTTCCGCGAATGCTGCTATTGGATCATGCTCACGCCCTTTCTGCACTTCCTCTTTGTCTCGATAGCGATCAGGGTCTACCACGGAGTGGCCACGGAAGCGGAAGCTCACCGCTTCAATGAGGCCCGGTTCGTGCTTTTCGCGAGCCAGCGCTGCCGCGTTGCGCATCGCATCACGTACGGCCAGGACATCGTTGCCGTCCACGCGCCAGCTCTGCATATCATAAGCGCAGGCTTTGCGGTATAGTTCGCTCACAGCAGAGCCTTTCTCGACGCGCAGGCCCATGCCATACAGATTGTTCACTACGAAGTAGACAATGGGAAGATGATAGATCTTCGCGAGGTTGAGCGATTCGTGGAAGGCTCCTGTATTCGTGGTTCCATCGCCCATCTGGCAGGCTACGACTTCCTGGGAACCTCGATACGCGATGGCAAAGGCGGCACCGGTGGCCAGGGGAATCTGTCCCCCGACGATAGCGTATCCACCCATAAAGCGACGTTCAAGATCAAAGAGATGCATGGAACCCCCCCGCCCATGCGAACAGCCGGTGCTCTTGCCAAATAGCTCAGCCATCACAGCCCCGGCAGAGATACCACGGCCAATGGCATAGCCATGTTCCCGGTAGTTCGTGTAGACATAGTCGGCCGGTTCGAGGCCAGCGCAGAAGCCGATCACTGTGGCTTCTTCACCGAGATTGAGATGGCAGTAGCCGCCGATACGGGCTTTATTGTACATTTCGGCGGATTTTTCCTCAAAGCGGCGAACAAGGGCCATCTGGTAATAGTAGTCGAGAAGCGTATCACGGTCTTCTCCCCCAGGTATAGGAGGAGAAGGGGGAGAGACTTGCTCATGGACCGAAGTCGCATCATGCGCATCCGCTTGCTGTTTGCTTTTCGCTTCCAAAATACACCTGATCCTTTCTTATCAAGGTTACTCCAGGTTACCGGCGACCATAGGGTGGCGCAGCCCAGGCCTTCTGGCCAGTTTGAGATTTGAAACCATAGAAAGAACCTGTCTCTTACGATCCTGGAGGTTCCGGCTCAGACGTAGCAGCGACATTTTTTGCCTGACAGCGCGGGCAACGCTCAGGCTGTTCCTCGCCGCGAACTACTTCACCGCAGACAGGGCACATCCAACCCGTCGCTACCTCTCTGACCAGGTCTGCGCGGCTGACAATGCCGAGCAGCCTCCCTTTATCGATCACCGGTAAACGCTTGATACGTTCATGCACGAGGATATGGCTCACCTCTTCCAACTCGGTATCCGGGGTTACGCTGATGACCCCACGCGTCATAATCTCGGCGACCGTCGGCCCTTCTTTACTGATGACATCGTACTCTGTAATCACACCCACCACTACGTTGTTATCATTGACAACGGGCAAGCCACTGATGCGATGCTGGGTCAACAGGCGTGCCGCTTGCTGCTTGGTCTGGTTTTCTTTGACCGTAATCACCCTGGTGGTCATAACATCTGCAACTTTCATGCGTTTTAGTCCTTCCTGATCGATTGTGCACTGACGCTTTCAGAGCACCCTTTGGTAGTTCATTATTTCTCCATCACGTAGGTGCCTGGGGCAGGTGTGATGGGGGGATACGCTTCACTGCCCATCGATGGCGGCACTTCCTGCTCACCAGAACGAGATTTGAGCCACTCCACCCAGTCCGTCCACCAACTGCCCTCGTGGTGTTCGGCGCTTTCAAACCACTGCTCGGCGTTCGCCACCGGTTTCTCATTGGACCAGTAACCTCTGCCCTTGCTGGGAGGATTGATGATGCCAGCAATGTGGCCACTCCCGCCCAGAATAAAGCGTACAGGGCCACTCACAAGCTGCGAGATCTGCCAGGCCGACTTCCAGGGGACAATATGGTCTTGTTGAGTCCCCACAGCGTAGATGTCCTGGCGGATATTGCCGAGGTCAATGGGGATGCCCTTCAACACCATCTTGTTGGGCTTGATAAGATTGTTCTCGAGATACGTATTGCGCAGATAGAACGAGTGTGCTTCAGGAGCCATGCGTGTGCCATCGTTGTTCCAGTACAGCAAATCGAAGGCCGGCGGCTCCTTGCCCAAAAGATAGTTGTTCACCACGTTGCTCCAGATCAAGTCGTTGGCGCGCAACATATTGAACATCACTGCCATCTCACGACTATCCAGGTAGCCGCGCTCCATCATCTGCGCCTCGATATACGCCACCTGCGGCTCATCAATAAATACCGACGTATCACCCACTTCGCTAAAATCCAGCAGCGAAACAAAGAACGTCGCCGTGGGCACCGTTTCATCGCCTCTGGCTGCAAGATAAGCCAGCATCATCGCTAGCAGCGTGCCACCGATACAGTACCCAACCACATTCACCTTCTGCACGCCTGCAATTTCCTTCACCACATCCAGCGCAGTCAGCGGCCCCAACGTCAGATAATCGTCGAAGCTCTTATCCTCCATCGAAGCGTCAGGATTCTTCCAACTGATCACAAACACGGTAAAACCCTGGTCGACAAGAAACTTGACGAGGCTACCCTGCGGTTGCATATCCAGAATGTAGTACTTGTTGATCCACGGCGGGATAAACAACAAAGGAATCTTGTAGACCTTCTCAGCCGATGGCGCGTACTGGATCAACTCAATCAGCTTATTCCGAAAGACTACCTGGCCGGGCGTCAGTGCTAGATTACGCCCCGGGGCAAACGCATCGGTATCGGTCATCTTGATCTGCCCAGCTTTGAGGTCGCGCAGCAGGTGCTCCATTCCTTTCACGAGGTTTTGGCCACCGCTTAGCAAGGTCTCATGGAGCACCTGCGGATTGGTGAAAGTGAAGTTGCTTGGGCTGATGGCGTCCAGAAACTGGCGCAGGTAGAAGACCAACTTGCGCTGCTGCTTCTCGTTCAGCCCCTCGATTCCCGCGGAAGATTTGAGTAGGGTTATGGCCGCAAGCAAATAGCTTTGTTTGAGCAGGTCGAAGATAGGATTCTCCTGCCAGTCTGGAGCGTTGAAGCGTTTATCGTCTTTCTCCGGTATGATAACTGGCTCGACATTCTCGCCTTGCTCCCAGAACTTGAGGGTAGCAGCAGCCATCGCCTGTGTGTACTGCTGCACAAAATTGATATAGTAAGCCCAGGCACGATCCGGGTTGCTTATTGCATTGAGCCAAATCTGCTGGAAAGCACGTGTAATCTCTGCCGGATCAATAGGCAACAATTTGCTGTAAGGATTTTCCTTCCAGAGCTGGTCAATGAAAGTGATCCAGGGATCTTCTCCACCTCTTTGTGCTGGCCCGGTGGCAGTTTGCGCAACCGGAGACCCCTTCATCGTATCCTCAATCAGCTTACTCCAGGCCTCGAAAGGATTCTGTTTGCTCGAGGGTGTATCTTCCATAGGGTTTACCCCTTTCGTTTGGGCTCAGTGATGGGCTGAAATGGAATCGCTGGTCAATATTCGCTCCCGCACCAATTCTGGACAATCTCGCTTACTCAGGAAATTCCGCAGCTCCTGGTTACTCGTTCGACTTCTGTTCAGTATCCTGTGCCTGGCGAGTAGCAGCCTGTACCGACTGCTCATATGCCGAGAGCGGAGTCGAGAGGAACTCGAAGTAGCTTTTCATTGATTGCAGTGTAAGCTGCTGGAACGCTTCTTGCTGTTGCTGGGTTTTCTGCTCCAACTCCTGCATCAGGCTTTGAGCGCTCTCCGTCTGCTTCTTAATTGCCTCTGTCCCTTCGGTGAAGAAGCTTTGGAAAAACTTCGTATTGCGCTCCTGGGCGCTTGCGAGACTCTGGGCAGCTGTCTGATGTGCCTTGAGGACCTCACTTCCTTCGGTCAAGAAGTGTTGAGCAAACTCGGTGGTGCGCTCCTGGGCGGCAACGAGGTGTTCTGCAGCGGCCTGGTTGGTCTTGAGGACCTCCATTCCCTCGGCGAAGAAGTGCTCAGCAAACTTTGCGGTGCGCTCCTGGGCATCAACGATATCCTGCGCAACGGCCTGGTTGGCCTTAAAGATTCCCATTCCTTCTTCAAAGAAGCTTTGAGCAAACTCAGCGGTGCGCCCTTGATTGGTAGCCATGCTTTCCGCGATTAACTGGTTAGTTTCCAGAAAGGATTTAAGCAGCGCCTGCGCGGCATCATTGGCTTTCTGCTCTACCATGACTTCTCTCCTTACCTAGCTCGCAATCGTCCGCGATACGTTGCGCTAAATAATCATCTTAGCTGCGGGTTCTAAAAGATGTTACGCGATGCTAGTATACAACATTGACTGCTCATGAAGCACTCTCCCCATCCCGTTGTAGATGGCTTCAAGGAGATAGAAAGCCGCGCCAATTACACTGCAAGCCACACCTGCACAGTTTTATCACTGCTTGCTGAGGCGATGTATTGACCGCTTTTTGCCCAAGCAACAGCATGTACCCAGTTTGAATGACCGGAATAACTCACCGCATTTTCTCCGGTAGCGGCATCCCATATTTGTACCGTCCTGTCAAAACTTGCTGACGCAATACGTGTCCCGTCAGGAGACCAGGCCACAGCGCTGATTGTGAACTGATGCTTACGATAGGTGCAAATCTTGCCCCCTGCCTGGTTTCCTTCCCATACCTCAACCACCTGGTCGGCGCCAGCAGAAGCGATGTACTTTCCATCAGGGGACCATGCCAATGTGAGTATTGTATTGGAGAACTTCTGAGAAGTGAGCAGTATTTTCCCCTCAGGAATATCCTTTGTGGGCGCTTTCCAAACGTGTACAGCCATATCTTCGCCTGCTGAGGCGATGTACCGCCCATCGGGAGACCAGGCCACGGCATGTACCGGATGCAAATGATCGCGGTAGATGAACTGTCTATGGCCTGTTGTTGCATCCCAGATCTGTACCGTGCCGTCGTCACCTGCTGAAGCAACGAGGAAGCCCTGTCCCGCGGATGATGCTAGCCTGGCAGGCGACCATGCTACAGCCGTTACCTTGTCGGAATGCCTGGTATAGGTGCATACTTTGCGCATGGTGTCGGCTGCCCATACCTGTACTGTGCAATCTATACCCGCCGAGGCGATCCATTTCCCGTCAGGAGACCAGGCTATGCTACTTACTCCACCTGAATGACCACGGTGGGTTGAGATTTTACGTCCGGTAATGGCATCCCAGATCTGTACTGTCCCATCATCGCTTCCTGAGGCGACGCGGCTGCGGTAGTGTGCCGCTTCGTGTCTGTTGCTTGGTGACCAGACGACAGCATTCACTGGAGCGGTGTGTCCACGGTAGGTTGTGATAGTTGTTTCTTGAAGTGGCAGGACATTCACTTCTTGCCTTGCAGGGAGAGGTTCGGTTTTGGAGGATATTTCCTCGCCGGGTTGTACTGTATACGGTTCTCCATCGAAGATACCCTGCGCAAAGGCATCGGCAAATTCCTGCACACTCGCAAAGCGTTGGGCGGGATCTTTGTATAATGCTTTTAGTATTGCTGACTCAACCGCTGGTTTGATAGTTGGAACCTGATCCCTTAAAGAAAGCGGAGGGATAAGTGTATGCTGGGTAGCAACTTCTACAAAAGAACCTTGAAAGGGGCTTTTTCCACTTAACCATTCGTACATGACGGCTGCAAGCGCGTACTGGTCACTCGCCTTGACCGGCATGCCCCGGAGTTGCTCCGGTGCCATATATGCAACGGTACCGGCCACCCCTTGCATACTCTGGGTGCGTGAGCTATGGGCTACGATGGCGATGCCAAAGTCGGCGAGCCAAACCTCGTCGTTGCTTCCCAGAAGCATATTCTCCGGTTTGATATCGCGATGGATCAGCTTCTCGTCATGCGCGTGCTGCAAAGCAGAAGCAATCTGCATCACATAGGGCTGGATATCCTCGGGCGAGAGGCGGCTCCCTTTGGGGAAGTGCGAACGCAGTGTGCCGTTGGGTGCGTAATCCATGACCAGGAATGGGATATTGTTCTCCACACCAAACTCCAGTACCTGAATGATGGAAGGATGCCTTAAGCGGGCAATGGTGCGCGCCTCTTTGAGGAAATCCCCCATGTCATCGTGGGTCAGTCGCATGTCGAGCACTTTGATGGCGGCCTGGGTGTTGAGGTGAATATGTTCGCCGAGGTAGACGTCAGCGAAGCTGCCTCGCCCCAGCAAGCGGACAAGGCGGTAGTTCCCAAGCTGCTGTCCAATACGAGGTCTGGAGAAATTCCGTTTCCTGTACTCCATCTACGCGCTCCTCAACCAGATGTTATCCTACATTCCAGACATGCACCGTTGCATCATAGCCAGCCGAAGCGATGCGAGAGCCATTGGGAGACCACGCGACGCTGCTTACCTCTTTCGTGTGGCCGCGATAGGTGAAGATAGTCTCCCCCGTGGTAGCGTCCCAGATCTGTACTGTACGATCATCGCTAGCCGAGGCTATGCGCGAGCCATTGGGAGACCACACTACTGAGTTCACCTTACTGGTATGCCCGCGATAAGTGAGAAGATTGCTGCCCGTGGCCACATTCCATACCTGTACATTGGTATCTGCGCTCGCGGAAGCAATCTTCTTGCCGTCAGGCGACCAGGCCACCGCGTTCACAAAATAATAGTGATCACGAAAGATCAATGGATCGTCTCCGGTGAGAGCATTCCAGATTTGTACCGTATTGTCAACGTCTGCATTCGCGTCCGCACCACTGGCGGACGCAATACGCCAACTGCCATCGGAAGAGAGTGAAGAGCTGGTAGTAGACCATGCAAGTGCGTGGACAGGACTGCTATGGCCCGAATAGCTGAAAAGCCTGCTCCCTGATTCAGCCTGCCGAACCTGCACCGTCGCATCCCATGAAGCGGAAGCGATGTACTTTCCATCAGGAGACCACGCTACGGCGCTCACCTCTCGTGAGAAGCCGCGGTAGGTCAAAAGCTTCCGCCCGGTCTGGACGTTCCACACCTGTACCGTTGTATCCCATGAGCCAGAGACGATGCGCGAACCGTCGGGAGACCAGGCCACCGCGCTCACAGGCTTTCTGTGGTTGCGGTAGATAAAGGTAGGGTTTTTGCTGGTGGCGTTCCAGATATGCACCGTTTTATCAGCACTGGCGGAAGCAATTTTCTTTCCATCGGGTGACCACGCTATGTTTAGCACCGCTGCGGAGTGTTTGCGGTAGTTGGTGAAGAGTTTTCCCAGCGGTACCGGTGAACTTGCGAACCGTTTTGAGGCCTCCGCCTGGCATACCTGTTCGAACGCTCTGGCGAATTCTAATACACTGGCGAAGCGCTGCTCTGGATTTTTGGCAAGTGCTTTTTGTATTACCTGGTCAATAGCGGGCGAGAGCGACGGTATCTTATTGCGTAACGATGGTGGAGGAACAAGGACATGTTGTGTAGCCACTTCTATGAAAGACCCGGAAAAGAGACGTTCCCCGCTCAACCATTCATAGACGACAGCGGCCAGCGCATACTGGTCGCTGGCAGGGCATGCTTTGCCCTGCAGTTGCTCGGGTGCCATATAAGTTACGGTGCCGGCCACAGTCTGGAGCCGATCGCGGGAACTCTGGACAATCACTGCCAGTCCAAAATCACTCAACAAGACCGCATTCTTGTTACCTAGCAACATATTTTCTGGTTTCACATCTCTGTGAATGAGTTTTTGGTCATGCGCATACTGTAAAGCAGCTGCAACTTGCCGAATATACGCTACGATACTGGCAGGGGGCAAAA
>JBGQJX010000063.1:0-13257 GCA_041499255.1 Ktedonobacteraceae bacterium
AGCCAGTGGCCCTCTTGCCCTTTTTGGTAGAGCCACGTCGATGGCAGCGGGTAGCGTAAGACCCAGAAATCTGGTCCAGGCTTCGTCGATGGCGATGCCTGACACCCCGATATCAGCAAAAGTCGCGAACGGTGTACCAGCCAGAATCTCGGCTGCGCAGATAACAACCCCGTATGCAATTGCCCTCAACTCATCCCTTTCTTCCCCCACGCTGTGAGCGGCAACATAAGGCCCCGGAAGTCCTCCTTCACCATCTCCAACTGCATGCGCTCATAGAGCTGGTTCACATCCTCCTGAGTGGCGACTCCCATCCTGACGATAAAGGGCTGGAACAATTTGAAGACGGCGGCGGCATCACGGCAAAAGCCTTCATGGGCCTCGGTCCCGAACGAGTAATCGATCGCGTGTGCCTTGTAATTGACGCTGGCGCAGCCCGCGTCGAGCAAAAAGCGTCCCAGCATCGGCAAAACGCCGGTAAAGCGCCCGCTCTCAGTGAAGCTTGCTCCCTGTAACTTGAGCGCGCGTATAATCATGGCATTCAGGTTCTCCAGCGAGGGGCTGTTGGTAAAATACCACCACTCGCTTTCCGTGAGACGGATCGTCCCTCCAGGCCGCGTGATGCGTTTGAACTCCTGCATCAGCTCCGGCCACGCCGCGGTGGGAAGGAAATTGATAAACCGCGCATTAACGAGGTCAAAAGACTCGTTGGGAAAATCCAACGGTTTCTGTATATCCATAACCTCGAAATCGGCGTTGTCCAGGCCCCGCGCCTGCGCTTGCGTGCGCGCGTAGTCGATCATCGTCTGGCTGACATCAAAGCCCACCACCTCGATCTCAGGATAGGTAGAGGCCACCTCCAGAGCCCAACCACCAGGACCGCCAGCCGCGTCGAGGATGCGATGGATACCAGAAAGATCAGACCGCTCCGGGAATAACCCGCCCATACCCTTAGTAATCAGCCGGTCCTGCGAAATCAGCCGCGCCATCTCCCCTCCGCTCTCCGGATCATTAAAGTACACATGCTCGCCTTTGGGTGCATCGCCAGGTGTTGCCATAACCTTATCTCCTGTTTTCATGCAGTTCCCGAAAAGAATCTCCTCACTCTGAGACAAGAATGAAGAGAAGAAATACCTGGATCGTTGCCAACGGTATTGATTATGATGAACTGCTCTGAAGGCAGGTCATCATGTTTCAAAAAGTCTATACGCGTAAGAAGGCAGTTGGTTGGCGCCTCTGGTGAGAGTATAGCATAGGGGATTTCAGAATACTATGATGAATGATTTTATGGGTACGTCCGCAACTAGCTCACTCGTTCTCCAAAAGCTCTAGCACGGAAAGAGGATTTCTAGGGAAAAGGCGGAAAAGCTAATATTGATGACACAAGCTTGTGACTGCTTAATCTTAAAATAATCTTGTATCTTTACTTTTGAATAGGAGAATATCTTCCTTGATTAAACTTTTATTAATATAGCTTTAGCCAATTCTCCATTGGAGAAAGGCCAAATCCCTAATAGCACTCGGTAATACCTATGAGCATTTTCCTGCCAAATAAAAGTTAGATAGCCTAAAAAAAACTCTGCACTGCTATGATACAAAAATTAAGCGTCTTTCAGGCACTTTCAAATTGAACTCACATTGACCATTGCCTTAGAACCATGATCTAGCATTAAAAAACATTCAATATACAGTCTCATGCTAGATTTCGTAATACACCCAACAAATGAAGTATAATGTAAGAAACGCCTCGAAAGGAGCACAGACAGTGACCGAATCTTCTGGTGCGTTCGCCCGCTGGAATATCTTTGCCCGCGAACTGGAAGATATCCTGACCGTACGTGGTCTGCGACTGAGCCACCTCGATGACCGGGGCGTTGTACACCACCGGGAGAAGGTGCGTCGCCTCCAGCAATCGCTCAAATCCCCTAGCCACTTAACTACTTTGAATCCTGACGAGATAGAGCGCTTGATCGTAATTATTCAATTGACGGATATTGAACAGAAGCGACTGCGGGCTGCTTTACTCGCAACTGCTGTAGAAATGACACTTATGGATCGCGTTGATCCGCAGACAGCACTTATGGCTTCCAACGACGTCTTCAATATTTTGTTCGCGGTCATGAAGGCTCAGCCAGATATGGTGATGACTACCAGAGTTAAGGGGGGTGTTATGTTCGAAGAACGAGATACGTATGGTGATGCTAAATTCATCCAAGCACTGGATTTGATTGATCGTGCAACCCTGGCATTGCATGTCAGCCGAAATGCTGCATCTCTTCAAGCCCAGGTTACACACGCGTGCGAAGCAGGTGATGCATTTACCCGGTCATTGGAGCTATTGCATCAATCCCAGTCGCCACAGCATAGAAACGAGGCCTGGAATTTCTGGTTTGATGAGGCGTCTAGGGGGCGTAAGTTGGCAGAATCTCTGAGACAACCAGAAGGAGAACTGGCATGAAGCGCCGAGCGTTGCTGGTTGGTATCAACAACTATGACAACATCAATGGCTTGAACTGGTGTATTGACGACGTTCTGGCGATGCGGCAAGTACTGGAATATCATGAGAACCGCGACCCTAACTTCGCCTGCCACATCATGCTCGGCTCAGAGTCTGCTCCTGGTGTGCTCAATCTGTCGTCCAGTAATGGCTTAGAGCGAGTCACCTTTAACAAATTACGAGTGGCACTTGAGGATCTGTTTACCTATGACGATATGGTCTTGTTCTACTTCTCCGGACATGGTTACTCAACGGCGAATGGGGTATATTTGGTAACACAGGATGGTACCAACTCATTGCCTGGCATCTTAATGAACGATATCCTGGATATGGCTAATGCATCTCGTGCGCGCGAGGTGCTTTTGATCATTGATAGCTGTTTCAGCGGCGCGTTTGGAGAGCCTAGTCAGGCTAGGGATAGCGTTAATATCTATTTACGTCCGGGAGTCAGCCTGCTGGCTGCCGCCAAGTTCAACGAGTACGCTCTTGAACGAAATAAACGAGGCCTGTTTACCCTACTTGTACTTGGCGCACTCAAGGGAGGAGCTAGCGATGTACGGGGGCGTGTATCCGTGGCCTCGATCTATGCGTACATCGAACAGGCTCTGGGGCCATGGGATCAACGCCCTATTTATAAATCGAATGCCACTCAGCTTTCTCCCATCCGCTACTGCACACCCGATATTGGAGATGATGAATTGCGCCGCCTACCACAGTTTTTTCCCAGGCCAGACCATCAATTCTACCTTGATCCCTCGTATGAAGTCACCCGTCCAGAAGCTATTCCAGAACACTTGGCGATATTTAAGATATTCAAACGCTATCGCGACGTGCGCTTGCTGCGCCCAACGCTTGATGAAGATCTGTTCTTTGCTGCGATCCGCTCCCATCCCGTCGAATTAACGTCACTTGGCCAGTTCTACTGGCAACTTGCAAAAGATAAGCTGATAGGTGGTTCACCGCTATCCAATCCCCCAAGGAGGTCACCTGTGCCTGATGCTGAATCCGTTGCCAAACTGTTCCATGAAGCCTACGAGCGCCTGGCACCCGCCTTTGGATATGAGACGCGCGAGGCAACGCGTGTCCCTTGGGAGAATGTGCCCGAGCGTAATAAACGTCTGATGATAGCTGCTACCGCTGAGGTGCTGGCTCTGCTTTTCCCACCAGAGGAGAAGGTTTCCTCTGCGAATAATGAAAACCTACCAGAGATACCGTTGCAGGGATGAGAGATCGGTAGCAGTAAGCAACTGTATGCCTGTGAAACATTATGGAGATACCAATACATGAATGGTAACGCGCTCAACCCACGATCTAAAGTTCGTATTTTTATTAGCCATAATAAGGCGGATAATGAATTGGGTTATTGGCTAGCTGATGAATTAAGACGAATACTAGGGGGTAAGGAAAATGTATGGTACGACACACGAGGAGGAAGATATAATTCAAAAGCAGGGATACGTCCAGGGGATGATTGGCCAAAAGAGATTGCTACGAATTTGAGGAGAAGTAATTTATTTCTTCTGCTCTGGTCAAATCATTCCAAGAATGCAGATTGGGTGCGTCACGAACTTTCAATAGCCAAAAAACGGTTAGTGGAAGGGAAACTTCGAATACTTCCTATTTGTATTGATGGGTGTCGTCCTTCCTTTGATTTAGAAAATATCCAGTATATCAGCTACTCTTCAGGAGACGACTATCAACCTGTGCTCGACGATGTACTTCGCTTTCTAAAACTTCCACCGATAACCGATAATATTCAAACTAGATCGGGGAAACGAGTAGTGTTTGAAATACAGGAGGCCTATGAAAATAAAGAATGGCCTACTATTTTGGAAAAGTATCCGATGCTCTATGAGCTATATCCAGAAGCTATTTCGGCTACTATCTGCTACATATACGCAATAGCATTGTTTGAAGTAGGAAATTTGCCGCAAGCCAAATTGGCAATTACCAAAGGAATGATGCTCACTAATGACGAGAAATCAAAAGCTTTGTTGCGTGACTATGCTAAATTATTGTCACAAGGAAAATTTTGGCAAGAAGTACTATCACTTGCCAAGCATGCTGTGGAAAATTTTCCACATGACACTTTTTGGTATCAACTAAGGGAACAAGCCTATAACGAAAGATTCCAATCTTCTTCAAATCAGGATAGCCCTTTATTTTATATTGCACAAGATTTTGGTTCGATGGGAAAGGTAACAAATTTCCCTAACCCTAAAGAATCTTCTTATTTACATCCAGAGCAAGTGTCTTCATTCTCTTCTAATAATATTGCCGCTACTTTTCCCGACCCCAACTCTACACTAAAACTTAGAGCAGTCGATCTCTCCAACTCATCTAAGCCAAGAGATGTTGATACAAACAGATCTGTATCTGATCCTAAAACAGAACAGTATTATCTTGATACCGATATGTCACTCAATGCCACAAAAAAACTTACTGAGGGAGAATCTCAACCTGATGTAAAGAGTGGTACTTTGCATAGAGTGAATGCACTTACTGAACAACATATTCCTCATCATAGGATTAGTATGTTGTGGACACCATCGTGGATTTCTACTTTGATCCTAAATCTGATATTACTTCTTCTCGTCTTTTCTGTATGGTCTCCTTCTGCATTGGAGATATGGATCAGTGTTATATCTGTACTACTTATCCTAGCAATAGGTAAAATTTTAGGAAGAGAATCTTTCTTAAGCTTCCTTTTCGCTTTACTTGTTAGTGTATTCTGGATTACAGTTGGATACTGCTTCAGCTACTACCTCTATCATATGTCAAATTGGGCACCGAATGCTTCATATACAACGTGGCTAGAAGCAGTATGTTCTACACTTTTTTGGGCAGGAGGATTTAGTTGGCACCTTAGATTATTTCGGAAAAATGAATAACTCCTCTGTTAGTTGTGAAAATCTAGCTTTTGGGTGCCGTGGTATAGCCCCTGAAGCCGGACAGTGAACGAAGTCAACTCCTCCGAAATATAGTAGACTGAGAACAAAACATGGAGAAGAGATGATGCAAAAACGTATGCACAGCCGTGAATTTAAGCTGGATGTGGTGCGCCAAATCGCAAGCGGACAAAAGCAACCAGCCCAGGTGTGCCGCGAATACAACTTACACGAAAGCCTGTTGTCTCGCTGGCGCAGAGAGTACCGGGAGCGAGGGGAAGCAGCATTTCTGCCGCAGCAGTTTGGAGAAAAGACGTGGGAGTACCTTGAAAAAAAGCGAGCCTGGGATAGAAACTACTACCAACGACACAAGATTGAAAGACAGGCAGCTAATTATGGAAAAAGGACCAAATTATTCCAATATCTTCAACAAATTAAGGCAAAGGCAACTTGTACATATTGTGGTGAAAATCACCCCGCTACTTTACAGTTTCATCATCGAGACCCTTCACAAAAGGAATTTAATATTGCTGAGTTCGTGACTCGTCATATGGGTAGCATAGATAAGCTACAGAAGGAAATCGACAAGTGCGACATTGTTTGTGCTAATTGCCATCTTAAATATCACCATTATCATCGTCGCAGCAAACACTCACGTGTCACTGTCGAGCCTATTGCTGACCAATTTGAAAGGCTCGACGAGGAACTCATTCCAAACCAGGATGAAGGATAGGCTCATTCAGTCGTCGATGACTACTTACCTGAATGATGAGTTTTAGGGAATATAGAGTGATCACGGCAGTAATGTAAAAAGATAGCCGTCTGAATAAAACAGGCGGCTATCCCACAATTTTTTAAGTAGCAAAGAATCCAGGCGCACCCAGAGGGACTCGAACCCCCGACACTCTGTTCCGAAGACAGATGCTCTATCCACTGAGCTATGGGTGCATCACCCCAATTCTACCATATTGTGTCAACCACGCCCCCACGCCCCCCAACCACAAACATGATATAATAACCACAACACCCTATCATATTTTATTACACACTATATATAAGCACCAGTCTCTCTAACTCCATGCTTATAGGACAGTTTATGAGAATATACTCCGCCACTTTGGCGGAAGGAACGACCCATGCAAAAGCAAAATGCACCCGTTCATGCCGCTATAGATATCGGTAGCAATACCATTCATCTCGTCATCGCTCGCTGTAAGCCGGATGACCTGGACATTCTCGCGGACGAGCTTGAATTGGTGCGTATCGGCGAAAGCGTCACTGCGACGGGCGAGATCTCTCAGCAGAAACTGTTGGGAACAATTAAGACGCTCTGCCGCTATAAATCGCTGGCAGAACAACATGGGGCCGGTAAGATACTGGTGATAGCCACAGAGGCCATTCGCCAGGCGAGCAACAGCAGCGCATTTCTTGAGGACGTCCAGCGCGAGACAGGACTCAAGATCCACCTGATTAGCGGCACCGTCGAGGCAACACTGACCTTTTATGGCGCAACCTATGAGGAACAAAAGCAACCTGGCGCCCCGGCCCTCCTGGGAGTGATGGACCTTGGCGGCGGCAGCACTGAGCTTGTCACCTCGAAGAATATGCGCATTGCGTGGCGCGCCTCCATTCCCATAGGCTCTGGCTGGCTGCATGATCGCTACCTCAAAGCGGATCCGCCGGCGCCTGATGAATTGAGTGTCGCACATACATTTCTACGCGCTTATATTCAAAGGATGCCCATCAAATTTCAACCCCCCAAACTGATTGTGACCGGCGGTAGCGCTAATTCGCTGTTATTACTTGCGCAACAGGCTTTCAGATTGGGCAGTGCCACAAAGCATTTGACCCGTGATGACTTGCTGCGCTGTGAGGGTTTACTGACCGCCCTGACCGCCGAAGAGATTTCCCGGCGCTACAAGCAGCCCATCGCGCGCGCGCGCATTTTGCCCGCCGGAGCGTTGATTATTCGAGAAATGATGGCGCGTCTCCAATTAAACGAGATTGCAATTAGCCCGCATGGCATACGCGAGGGAGCCTTGCTTGCTTATGCGCGCTACGGTAAAAACTGGTTGGAGCAGATCAGCGCGGAGGCCGCGCATGGCGCCCAGGTAGAAAATGTTGTGCGCGAGGAAACTTTCGCGGAAGCCGGGCAGCGTATGCTGCGCGATCGTGTCAAGAAATTGCTGGAATGGCGAGACGAGGTGCTCAAGAACGAGGATATAGAGGCTATTCATAGAATGCGCGTCGCCTCGCGTCGTCTCCGCGCCACGCTGGATGCGTTCGAGCCATGTTGCAAACCAAAGCCGTTCAAGAGCGCTTATCGCCAGGTCAAAGCAATGGCCGCTATACTTGGCACCGCGCGTGATACCGATGTCATGTTAGAAGGATTGCGCCTGCAGTCTGAACACGTACCGGCAGAAGAACAGCCTGGTATGCAGTGGCTGATAAGTCGTCTAAGCACGTACCGTCAACAGAGGCAGCAGGAACTGGAAGCTTACTTTGAGAAGCTTGATGAGACAGCACTGCGGCGCCAGGTCGAATCATGCATTCAGAAAGGAGCCACGCGCAATGGCCAGGGCTAAACCTATTCAAGGGCTGGATAGCCAGGCTCCTACCGGCGAGAATGCGCGGATTATCGCCAGGATACGCCTCGAGGAGCTGTATGGTTGGAGTCAATATGTTGACAACCCATACAATGTGCGAGAGTTGCATAATATGCGCATAGCGGCCAAGCGGCTTCGCTATACCTTTGAGGTATTTGAAGAAGTATTACCCGCATCTTGCGGCGCCATCGTCGAGGAATTGACCCACCTACAGGACGAGCTAGGCGCGCTGCATGACAGCGATGTCATGATTGCCCTGTTGCGACTTTGCCTTGGCAGCCAGGACAGTGGCACGGCCTACGAGGAAGCGTTGCTAGATACAAAGAAATATCAGGGCAAAAAGGGGTTCGCGTTGCCGGCAGATTTGGTGACCGATCTGCTGGAACCTGCTGTTACCCCCACTGCCGGGGAACGCTATGGTCTGGAACGCATGTTACAGAAACAGCAGCAGCAGCGCGAGGAGCAATACAGCGCCTTTCGTCAACACTGGTATGAACTGCAAGCACGAGATTTTCGCCGTGAGATTCTCGGCATCTTAGACGCATACTAATTATGAAGGAATGCCCACAAACCTTTCAAAGCAAAAGGCAGGAATGCAATGAAATCTTATTCAATTGAGGATCTGGATTGGTGGCAGCGTCCTCAACCCACCCCTGAAGAACTCCACCTGAGCGGCGGTTTGTATGTAGAAGACTGGCCTCACGCCCGCCAGGTAGAGCGCCTCTCGGTACAGCTTTTTGAGGCCACTCAACCACTGCACCAGCTAGATGCTCAGAGCCTGCGCCTCCTGGAACGGGCGGCATTTTTACATAATACCGGTATGCTGATTGAAACGCGTCGTCATCATAAACATTCCTTCCGCCTGATCAAAGAAACCGAGTTACCTGACTTCACCAGCGAGGAACGGCATGAAATAGCCTGCATTGCGCGTTACCACCGCCGCGCTTTGCCCAGTACCTCCCATGAAGAGTACGCCATGCTGGGTCGCGACGCTCGCAAGCGTGTTTCCGCTCTTGCCGCCCTTCTGCGCATCGCTGATGCTCTCGATTACAGCCATGACGGACGTGTGTTGCGCCTGGCCGCTGAACCCGAGCTATGCAACGATTCTATCTGGACAATCAACCTGAATATCCGCCCGCTCTCCGACCTTGATATCGAGCTAGAAAAAGCCTATGAAAAGGCTGATCTCTTTGAGAAAGTCTTTCAGAGGAAGTTGCGTTTGCTTATCAAAGATACAATTTAACTCGTAGCCTCTGTTTCCTCTGTAGCCTCCCGCAACACAATCGCTGCTCCGCACGCCTGGTCAGGGAGTATCCACAATACTGGCCGCGGCTGTTCGTCATACATATATGTCACTTCATGTTCATCCAGGAAGCGGCGCGCCTCCTCCATATTCTCCACTGCCAGCGTAATGCGACACAGGCTCTCGCCAAATGTGCGTAGATGTGTAGACAGCGCTCCAGGCTCTGGCAGCAGCTTGCTCTCTAAGTCTGATTCCTCGGTCGAAAGCGGCAAGGGTTCTGCCAGCTCGAAGCACTGTCCGCTCTCATCAAAGGGAAAGGCCACCAGTACAGTCTCCCAGGCATCTGCATCTCCCGTATACGCGACTGAGGGTTCTAAACCGTAAATACGTTCAAAGCGCCTGGAGGCTTCGGCCAGTTCTGCTACCGCAATGGTTGCGCTCAGCACTTTCACCGCGCCGAGGGGATGCTTTGGCGGCTTCGACCAGCCTGCCAGGCGAAAGCGGCGCTCTTCACCCGCGCTGTCATGCTGAATAATGAATGGATAGTGTTGGGTCAAATCGGGACGTTCGACATCGGTGCGCGACCAGCCGCGTGTGTAACCATCCGGCGCTTTAAGTTGACCCGCTTTTGGCCCGATCACCGCAACGCCCCGCCGCGCCATCGCCGCTGTATCAGCTTCAATATCGTTGGAAGAGAGCACGAAATTGAGATACCCCTCGCCCTTAGCCAATCGCTCCAGCATACTCTGCTGCGCCTCCGCGAGCGTGCGCACGCTAATCAGTTCAAGGTAGGTATCACCGATGACGATAATACGGTTGGCGGTTCCACCAGAAGGATGAATGCCTCCCCCACTGACGGCCAACCCGAGCTTCTGACTGAAAATGCTTGTAGCCTGTTCAAGATCATTCACGCCGATAATAATATGGTCAAGTGCTGTCAACATTATCTTTTTTATTAACTCTATCTGCCCGATCCGACTAGCTCGCGAGGTTCGGACGGACGCCCACGTCGCCCACCTGGACCACCCCGTCTGAAACGATTGAAGCCCAACTCTCCCTTTTCCCAGATAACTAGTAGCATACTGGCGTTAAAGATGGAAGAGTAGGTACCACTGATGATACCTATCAGCAAGGCTAGCGTAAAGGTACGGATGCTGACTCCACCGAAGAGTGTCAGCGCGGTGAGCGTAAAGATTACGGTCAATGACGTGTTCAGCGAACGAGCCATCGTTTGCACCAGGCTGGCATCGACAACCTGTTCAAATGTCTCAGATGTGCGGCGCTGCATGTTTTCTCTAATTCTGTCGAAGACCACAATGGTGTCATGAACAGAGAAACCGACGACCGTCAGCACGGCGGTGATAAACAACGTATCGATCTGGATATCCAGCAACCATCCCAGGATGGAGAAGATGCCGAGCACCACCAGCACATCATGTAACAGGGCGATGATAGCGCATGCCCCGTAGCGCCACGGCCTTGCTACCTTGCGGAACGAGAACCAGACGTACAGCAAGATACAGACCGACGCTGCCAGAACGGCCAGGATAGCTCTCAGCGTTGTCTCACTCGCCACCGAAGGCGATACAGAGGCATTTGAGATGGTATACGAGTATGCTCCACTACTATTGAAGATCGTCGATTTGATGGTGAGTAATTTGTCACTGTTCACAACAGTGCTGGTCAACAGAGTGATCGTCTCCGGGGTAATACCCGACTGTGCAGCGACCACGTGTACCGGAATAGTTGGGACGCTCGGAGTGGGTGTTGCGGTCGCGGTTGGCGAAGCAACAGGCGTTGGCGTTCCTTTGCCAACCGTGGCAGTCGGTGTTACTTTAGCGGTCGGTGTAGCGGTCGGCTGCTTCGTTGCCGTGGCCGTAGCAGATGGAGTACCTTTGCCCGTGGCTGTCGCCCCTTGTTGTGCTGTAGAAGTAGGTACGACTGTGGGAGTGGTTGAAACTTTAGACAGGTCGGTTGTATTGGGTATTTTGCTCAGTACCGTCTGCACATCGCTTGCCGTTGGAGGTGTTGTGCCCTGTTTAAAATTCGTGATGTTGAGTACGCTGATCTTTTTATTTTCAATGGTCAGGTCGTCTATCTGCACGGCAAGCTGAGACCCGTACTGTTTTTGCAAGGTGTCAATGATATTTGTCGTCACATTGGGATCGATCTGAGTGTTTAGGCGCACCCAGATGACATTAGGGCCTGACAAATTCGTGTTGCTGCCGGTGAGAACCTGCAAATTTTCAAGACTGAGAGGCTTGAGCAGATTTTGCATCTGAGCGGCAGTGAAAGAAGTGCTGGGGCGTACCTCGACGGTGGCCCCACCTCTAAAGTCTATGCCAACGTTAAGGCCCTTTACCAGCAATGAGATCGTGCCAGGCACGATGACGATCAACGAAATGATCAGAAACAGGTAACGTTTTCCTACAAGATCTAACACGGCATCCTCCTCTAGACTGTGCTATTCCGCCGCGCCAGGGATGCCGAGGCAATGGAGCCTGCGGGAAGTCCAAACAGTGCGGGATGATTAATAACGCCAGTCGGCACGAGCACGTTCAGGAAGGTGCGTGTGACAACAATGGCCGTAAACATACTTACCAAAACACCCAGGAACAGGTTGGTCGCAAAACCAACAATGATGCTTGCGCCAAAGTTACTGCCGAAGTAGAAGAGCACGGCACAGGTGATCAATGTTGAGATGTTTGAGTCGCGAATAGAGGGCCAGGCGCGTTTCCAACCTATATCAATGGCCGAGGAGAGCATTCTACCCGCTCGTAACTCTTCCTTGACGCGTTCAAAAATCAGTACATTTGCATCTACTGCCATACCGATTGAAAGAATGAAGCCGGCAATACCCGCCAGTGTCAGTGTGAAGCCGAAGATCTTAAAAACGGCTAGCGTGAAAAGCGCGTAGAGTATCAACGCAAAATCAGCCAGCAATCCTGGCAGGCGATAGTACAATATCATAAAAAGGATGACAATGCTCAGGCCAATAGCTCCCGCGATGACACTTTTGATGATTGAATCGTAGCCGAGCGTCGCTCCAATCGTTTCCTCACTGGCAATGGCAAGCGAGAGCGGCAGCGCGCCATACTGCAGCACGGTCACAATGGCCTGCGCCTCAGTTCGCGTGAACTGGCCGGTGATAATACCAGGTCCATTAATCTGGCTGTTGATACTTGCCGAGGATATCACCTTTCGGTCCAGGGTGATGGTCAACTGATCGCCAATATGCTTCCCTGTAAAATCCCCGAATTGAGCGATGGCGCCGCCTTGCATCTCAAAATTGATGACGATAGCCCCCGTTTGCGAGTCTGTGCCAACACTGATCTGGTTAGGGTCAAGGTCCTTACCGGTAAATTGTGGTTTCAAACCGGGGTTGTTCTGGGCAAATTGTGTCGGGTCCAGTGGCGCTCCTGCTGCCAGGGGCGTCTGGCCCGTATCCCAGAACTCCAGGTTTCCCGGCTTCAAAATGGTCCTGATTTGCTGGTCCTGGTTACCACTATTTAATCCAGGAAGTTCAAGGGCAATACTCTGATTGCCATTACTATCGGTCAATTTGCGAATGTTTGGCTCGTTCACGCCAAGCCCACCGTTGACACGTTTGCTAATCTGTTGAAGCGTAGAATCTATCGCGCCGTCGATTTCCGCTTTCGTATAGTGTCGCACAGGATCGGGTACCAGCAGGACGCTTACACCGCCTTGCAGGTCAAGTCCGAGCTTGATGGAATATGGATTATTGATACCATGCCATTTCTGGCCAGTGTCGGAGTGTGGCCAGAAAACCACGAAGGCCGCGCCAACAGCCAACAAAACAATAACCAGGAGGAGTAGCAGTGTTCCTCGACGCATAGGTGTTTATCCCCTCATTTTTTCTATCTTTGATTGAGACACGCTCAGATAGACAATTCGCAAGCATCTTGTTATGCAGGGCCCAATATGCCCTCATGCATTGATTTCTGTGCAGTATAGCATAGTTGTCTCAGCTTGCATATCCCACATCCGCCTTTTCAAGCAATACAA
>JBGQJX010000064.1:0-13254 GCA_041499255.1 Ktedonobacteraceae bacterium
ACATTTAACGCGCTTCATGGACATCAACGCCTGCTTTTCTATGACGATCAGCATGGGCGACAGGTCGATATCTTTATTGATCGTATGCAGATGTGCCATAATATCGACTTCCGATCTCGCATGTATGTCGACGAGCGCACCTTATCGCCAGCCGATCTCCTGCTGACAAAAATGCAGATTGTTGAGGTCAACGAAAAAGATTTGCTGGACGTGGTGGCGCTTTTTATCGACTACGATGTTGAGGATCATGATCGGAGTATTCATGCGAAGTATATCTCCAGTTTGGCGTCGAATGACTGGGGGTTGCATAAGACACTTGACTTGAATCTGAAAAAGACGAAAGCGTTTGCTGCCGAACATAACTTCCCTGAGTATGTCACTAAGCGTATCGATACTTTGATTGCTCACATGGAAGCCCACCCCAAAACGTTGGCATGGAAAGCACGCGCGATGGTTGGCGAGCGTGTACGCTGGTACGAGCTACCTGAGGAACCACGATAATCTCTGGCAGTTATTAAAAGTCTTCCCTGTAATGCCGCTAGCGAGTCTTGACATGGGTCTCACCCGAGCGAGGCTAGAAGCGCTAGTACTGTTGGCAAGACGGTGGGAAGTACCTTTCTGGCGGCCTGGAGGGAAGAGGGGATGGAAGCTGGTTCCAGTGTGAAATTGTCGTGAAATGAGGATTAGTGTCCAGTTCAAGCATTGTTTTTTTATACAAGCCCTTGTATACTTGCTGGTAATATCTCAATTATTTGACGGGCACCCCAGGTACAACTGACCCCGACAAGAGGAGAGAACATGGCAAAACATCTTCGTTGTTATATGTGTTCCGACCTGCATGCAGCAAACCGCACCTACCGCAAGCTCCTCAATGCCATCAAGATGAATGTCTACGAGGCGCATGTTGTCCTCATCGCTGGAGATCTGACGGGCAAAGCGATTGTCCCTATCATAGCGCAAGGCAATGGACGCCACACCGCGACCTTTTTGGACCAGGACTACGTCATTGAAACCGAGACTGAACGGCAAAACCTGGAGAATAGCATCTCCGATATTGGTTATTATCCTTTTGTTACTGACCAAGATGAGGTCACCGCACTCAGATTTGATGAGAAGCTGATGCACGAATTGTTTCGCCGGAAAATGATAGAGCGGGTAAGTGAATGGGTAGCTTTAGCGGAGGAACGCATTGGCAAGAGTGGCGTACAATTTTATATGATGCCGGGAAACGACGATGATCAAGGTGTCGACGAGATGATAGCGCAATCTAGCTACGTCGTCAATCCTGTCGGCAAAACCATCTATTTAAACGAACATCACGAGATGATTAGCTTCGAGTATGCTAACCCGACTCCCTGGCATACTCCTCGTGAGTGGAGCGAAGAAGAGTATTACGAGCGCGTCAAAGCTGGCGCAAGCGCGCTAAAAAATATCGGTAATGCCGTATTTATGATACATGTTCCCCCTTATGAAAGTGGTTTAGATACTGCCCCAGAACTTGACAAGAATTTGCGACCCAAAGTGACAATGGGCGATGTCTTGCGGGTCCCGGTCGGGAGTACAGGTGTGCGACGTGTTATTCAGGAGCTACAGCCACTGGTCAGTGTACACGGTCATGTACACGAATCTGGTGGACAGAGCAAGATTGGTCGAACCACCTGTTTCAATGCTGGAAGCGAGGCCAACCAGGGCATCCTGCGCGGCTTTGTTTTTGATCTAGGTAAGGACAAACTGGAACGGGCTTTCCGTGTCCAGGGGTAGTCAGGGTGCATCATTCATTGCGCCTATCCTGTCTTTTTATACATTTTTTGGCACAATGGACTGCGCCCTCTTATGAAAGGGGTTCGCATTCATGGCAAAATCTGCTACTCCAAGCGGATTATTCGTCAGGCAGGCATCGGGGTTGGTGCGCGATGTCAGTATGACTAACGCGCTCTTCTTCAACATCGCCGCCTTTGTAGGAACGGCAGTAGGCTGGGCTATTGTTTTCTATGCGCTCTACCCAGAATGGCAGGGGTTAGGTATTTCAGCCTATGCCTATATGGCAGTGCTCACGGGGATCGCCTGCTACTTCCTGGGGATGATATTCGCCAGTCTTACCACCGCGATGCCGCGCAGCGGTGGTGACTACGTTTTCACTTCCCGTATTATTAGCCCATTCTGGGGCTGGATTGAAAGCTGGACATTAGTTGGGTCGGCGCTTACCATCATTGGTTTTGAAATCATTGTTGCAACACATAATCTCCAACTAACAGCGATCCTGATAGGAGTTGCCTTCCCTGGAAGCGTCTTTGCTCAAGCCCCAAGCTGGCTCCAGGATACGGCCAGCAAATTTATTGTTGGAATCATTATTTTGTTGGTGATTGCCGGTGTCTCGATTTTGAAGACGCGCACCTTCCACAAGGTTGTGATGGGCCTGACCATTTTCGCAATCATCTCGGTGGCAATCAGCTTCTTCGGAGCCTTCGCCATTGACCCGAACTCAATGAATAACGCGCTGCCCGCTCTGGGGACCTCGGCCAAACAAATTTTTGATACAGCTACCAAGGCGGGCTATTCGTCCGGTAGCCCTGACTTCTCGTTGCTAGGATTGGTAGGCCTGGCAGGCCTGGTCAGTGTTGTACTCTTCCAGTACATCGGCTTTCAATTCTCCTCGTACATTGCTGGTGAGGTAAAAGGGAATGTCAGGCGCTCAATCTTTTTTGCAGTCATCGGAGCGCTGGTCTTCGCCGTATTCATGAACTCAGTCTACATGGATGTACTCGGCAATCACTTCGGCTTTAACCTGACCAATGCCTGGGGATACCTTTACTGGAATAATGCAGGTGCACCTCTCAATGGTCAACCGCCATTTACACCAGTGATGGCCACGGCTGTGTATCCTGGATTGTGGCCTCTGTGGCTCATTGTGGCGCTGGGTAACATCACGTTGAACGTTCTACTTTGCCCAGTGTATGCGATTTTCCTCTCGCGTATCGTGCTGGCATGGGCGCTTGATCGACAGGTTCCCGAATGGTTCAGCGTCGTGAATGAGCGCACGAATGCCCCGCTGCGCGTGATTCTTCTTGCCGTCCTGGTCGGAGCCGTCTTCTATGTATTGACGTTCATCAATCAATGGTTTCCGTCCCTTAACGTTAACCTGTCCCTGGCAAGCACAACCTTCTTTGGTATCTTGCTGGCAGGTCTTACCTGGGTCATGCCGGGATTGAACGCCATCTTGATACCGTATCGCCGCCCTGATCTCTTCCAGCTTACCAACAACACCGGCAAGTTTCTTGGCCTGCCTCGCCTGGTCTGGTTCGGGATCATCTGGCTGATCTTCATCGTACCTGTGTACATAGCGGCATTTGCTTACCCTGTGTATAAAGGTCTCCAACAGTCTGGCACTTCCTACCTATCGCTATCCAACGCCAGCGGCGTTGGCTGGGCGTTGATTTTCCTCTTGATCGGCATTGTGATTTACTTCGTCATGAGGGCCGTGAACACGAGCCGCGGCATCAATGTGAAGATGATTTTCCAGGAATTGCCGCCGGATTAATGGGGACGCGATAATGCTTTTTAACTGATTCATCCGGATAGCGATACATGCACCGGGGGCCGATAAATCGGCGCTGGGCGCGATAAATCGGCCCCTACTGTATGCTTTTGGGCCGACTTGGTGGAACGAACAATGCTGAGTCGGCCCTGTTTGGTGAGAGATTTCTCAATGGTTGACGAATTCTCTCTGTAACTGGTTGTGTACGAGCACTTTGCCCTGGCGTATAACCCACCCTGGTGGTTGTTGAAGGCGCAGCACTTCTCGTACGGTAGGAGCCGCTAGCACGTTCAGGTCGGCACGACAGCCAGGGTCCAGGCCGTAATCTTCAAGTCGCAAGGCACGCGCTGCATTGTGGGTAATGAAATCGAAGGCAGCCTCGATCTCGTTGGCACCGGTCATATGGGCCGCGTGGCAGAGGTAAGCTGCAACCTCCTGCTGATCATTGCGTCCGAAGGGGTAAAAGGGATCGGAAAAGTCGTCCTGAGCAGTGAAGAGGTTGATGCCCATTTGCCACATCTGTTTGACACGGGTTATTCCCCGTCGAATCGGCTCTTGATCAAACACTCCCTGCATAACCAGGTTGACGTGTGTATTGCTGCCAATACTGATCTCTGCTTCTTTGACCAGTTCCATCACCTTGCGAGCGTGAGCCTCGTCGTACGTCGAGAGGGCGACACAATGGCTGGCAGAGACACGCCCCTGGTAGCCTTCTCGCATGGTTTTCACAGCCAGGTACTCCAGGGAGCGGCTTAGCGGATTGACTGTTTCGTCGAGCAGCATGTGGACGTCTTTGTTGAATTTTTTCGCAAGTTCAAAACACAAGTCGATGTGTATACGCACATCCTCGTCGAGCATCTCGAACCAGGGTAGGCCTCCAACAACATCTGCCCCCATACGCATTGCCTCTTCCATGAGATCGTTGGCACCAGGATTCCTGATAAGCCCCTCCTGGGGAAAGGCGACCACCTCAATGTGGGCAACGTCTCGCCAGCGTTCACGCAGTGCTAACAGTCCCTCGATGGGTCGCAACTGCCCAATCGTGTCCACATCTGCAAACGCGCGGAAGATGGTCGTTCCGTTAAGTACCCCTGCTTCAACGGCCCGACCTGCCCGATCGAGGATATCTTCGACAGTATACTGTGCCTTATGCTCCCAGGTCAGTTCAAGGCATTCGTCCCAGGAATAGGTCTTATTGGGACGCATCTTGTCCCGCAAGTTGCACTTGTCGAGGTGGATGTGCCCATTGATGTAGGTTGGCGCGACCAGATTTCCGGCGGCATCGATCTCTCCTGTCGCAACCTCGGACAATTCTTCAGCGATAGACGTGATACGATCACCAGCGATGCCGACGTCCCACATTCCCGGTCGATTTCTGAGGCGCGCGTGTCGAACGATCAAATCCATGCGTTTATTCCTCCAATTGCTTTTCAATCTGCTGCCTTTATCATACCCCGGGCGAGGTTAGAATGGAACATGAGGGAGGCTGGTCGATTGAAAATCATGATCGTGGGTCACACTCTATAAAGCACATTGGAAGGCGATGCAGGGATTGAACACCGCTTTTCGTCACCCGTAACAACTCGCCTACTTGCACTCCCATCCGTTCATCTTCTGTGATTACGTTGGGTTGTATGACGATGGTCATATTCTCTTTGAAAGTAAAAGGCGGCGCTGGCCTGGCACTTGTGCGCCGTGTACGAAGGATAGGAGGGAGGTAACCACCTCCAAATCCATGCACGAGGTCGTCATAAATTGTATAGCCAGCTTTGTGGATATACTCGGCAGTATCGAGGACTTCTTCACTACTTGCTCCGTCCCGGATCACGTTCGCTATACGGCTGAATGCCTCAACGGCTATGTCGTACATATGCTGGTAGGCGGGCGTGGGCGGAGCAGCGATGGTGAAAGGGCGCAGAATCTGGCCAGGGTAGCCATCGCAATAATAGGCGCTGAGTTCCGTAAGGAGTACATCGCCTTTTTCGAGAACGCGCATCGATTGAAATTGCGCTGGAACACAGACACTCGGATTGTTCATGGGGGTGGTGGCCATATAGTGGATAGTGCTTCTGCCACCCAGCCCGAGGTAGGAGCCCTGAACTATAGCAACCAGCTCATGTTCGGTGATCCCTGGACGGGCTTCGCGCTCAAGAGCCGCGATGGCACGGTCACAAAACTCGGCGCCCCTGCGCAGGAACTCGATCTCTTCGTCGCTTTTGACGAGACGGAGTTGGAGCATCCGTGGAGTGAAGTCTATGAAGGTCGCCCGTGGGAGTCCCCGTTTGAGTGTTTCGTTGTGGTGGGTAGGGATGTTGCCCACCAGGCCGATCCGGCTATGCGCAAGCCCTCGCTGCTCGATATTTTCGACGACGGCTGCCGCGGTATCCGGACCTCCCCAGCGCACATCAGCAATGCAACTCACTTTGCGAGCGGCAGGGATGTGGTTGTACATCTGCGCGAAGAGTGTTGACCCGGCTTCGCTCTCGCCCGGAAAAATAAGGAATGCTTCTCTAGTCGATGGGTAATTTGAAAGGTAAAGTAGCTCGCCATTCGCAAAAGGAGGCGTGCCGTACACCAGCAGCACCGGGATTTCAAATTCCAGCATGGCCGCTCGCACGGAGGAGTAGCGGCGGGAGAACTCGTCCTCGGAAAAGCGGGGATAAAGGCTCTGAGTATCCATTGAGTTCCTTTTCTCTCAGGAAAGGGTCTCGCCCTCTCATGCATGTTTATGAATACAGCTTCTGGCGCATCCAATCAGCCTGCTGTGGTCGATGCTTATAAGGAATATTGTTGCAGACGTGATTGCCATCCTCGAACATCCAAAGTTCAGCGCCTGCTGCTTCAGCAGCCATTCTTTCGGCCGCCGCCGGTGGAATAAGCCTATCGAGGCGTCCCATAATTACCAGCAGTGGGCAGCGCACCTTCTCCATGACGCCCTGTAGGTTGAATGCTTCCAGCTTCTTGCGCGCTTCCGATTCGTCTATTGATTTGGTGCGGTAGGTGAAGGCTTCTCGAGTCAGCAGGGGCAGTTGCTCAAAGCCGTCCGCAAAGTTGTAAGCACCAGCATTGGCAATCACGGCTTTCAAGCGTGGTTCAAATGCCGCAGCTCTGGGCGCAAAGTATCCTCCGAGGCTGACCCCCATCAAACCCAGGCAACTTGTATCTACGTCTGGCCGACTCTCAAGGTAATCGATGACATAGCGAACGGGTACCTCAAAGTCATGGCGCAGAGGATACTCGAACTCCATCTCTCCCTGTCCGGGGCCATCGATAGCCAGCACTGCCATCCCGCGCCTGAGAAAGTCGTCGCCATAATTGTGAAGCTCTTCCTTCACGGAATCCAGTCCGGGGACGAGAATTACCAGCGGGGGCCTGGGTGTATGCCAGGGCTTTCTCAGCACGCCGTACATCGTGCCGCCTCGCTCGTAAGGGATAGCGACCCGTTCGCCTGGGAAGTCGAAATAGAGTAATGCTCTTTGATATGTTTGCACGACATGTTCGTGGGCTTCACGCAGCGCCGCTGGATTTTGTACAAACACAAACTTGCCAAAGTGGTAGGTTATCGCGGCCTGGAAATAGTGAAAACCGGCTGAGACATAATTTCTCTGGGCCTCAGCCTCCTCACCCATGCGCTCATGTACGGTTGCGCAAGCAGACCACTGTGGGCTCCAGTCTTCCCAGCGTTCAAGGCTCCTGGCTAACCTTTGATAGTCGTTGTGATCAACACCATTCGCAATAAAGCGTGGCGCCCAGTTATCAATTGCAATCTGTACGCGTTCTTCGACTGCCATGTATTTATCCTTTCCTGTGTTAGACGAACATACCGTCCTCCAGGTGCTTGAAGCGGATGACCCGGTCGGAGAGGCGAGTCAGATCGTCATGGAGGTCTGTATCGAGCGTGCCGAGTAACCCATTGGCGGTGTTGCGTTGTAAATTAGCTACCACCAGCAGGTGTTTGTCATACTCGTCGTTCTGATCAGCCTCCTCAATCAGCGTCGAGAGCAATGCCTTGTAGTCCTCTACTGCATCAACAAGCGCATCGTAAGCTTCCTGAATGGTGCGAACCTTCACTTTGCAGGTTTCGTACGTTCCTTTTTTCTGCGTCATATGCTTTTCTCCTGACTTGACTCGGGACGTGGGACTCGATAATGCAAATGAACTTAATAAACCGGAGAGCGATACATGCACGGAGGGCCGATAAATCGGCGGTGGGCGCGATAAATCGGCCCCTACAGCCAGTTCATTTGCATGATTGGATCCATACATTCACATGCGTCTCCAACGGTATGGTAGCTCAACAATGGTTCCTGGTTCCTGGATCAGCGTAAGCTGTTCTAGCACTGTCGTTAGTATCGTCAACTGCTGGTCGATCCTGTGGGGTTCGCCCATTGGATTCCCGGTTGGGAAGCGCAAATAGCAAGCGCGTGAGATATTAGCGTGTGCAGTGATCTCTGGCCGTACTGTTACCGAGATGGTAGGGATACCGCGCTGCTCAATAGCCCCTTGCAGCAGTCCAACTGACTGGTGGCACATGGGTCAGCCAGGTGTTAGCACAACAGCGTCTATGTTCTCGTTGGAGAGTCTTTCTGCTACGATTGGGGCTGTCGTGTCGCGTAAGAGGCGCCCATCCGGGATGAAGCCCATAAAGCCATAGTTTACCGGCGCAACGGCTCCGACGATACCCATTTCCACCAGTTCGTGCAGACGGTCAATGGGAAAGACGCAGTTGGGATCCGCGTTAGCATCAGCCGTGTCGTAATGGGTGTGATCTACAGCGAGATCACTTGCCCGTGTACCGCCTGGTATCTCACGGAAACTGGGATCTCCATGCGCGTCGTGCAAATTGTGAGCGGGCTGACTCTTCAAATGTACACCTGCCGTTGAGATAAGAGCGATGGTACATTCCGCAAGAGGTTTGCGCATGGGTGCCCATGCTATCGCTTCGTTGGGCGTGAAATGGGCGTTGTCGTGCATCTCGCCGATGAGTTTGAGCCAGCGACGGAAGCGTTCTTCCAGGTTGGGAGTTGGCATAGGGTGGTATCTCCGTGATGCGCTGAATACGATATGGAAAAAGTCGTTATCGTGTCAGCTATATAGTTTTTGATGCATCCAATCGGCCTGTTGTGGGCGATGCTTATAAGGAATGTTGTTGCAGACGTGATTACCGTCCTCAAACATCCATAACTCTGCCTTGCCTGCTTCCGCCGCTATGCGCTCGCCTTGAACGGGCGGCACAAGCCTGTCACGCCGACCATGGATTACCAGCAGGGGGCATGTTACCTTTTCCGCCACACCTTGCAGGTTGAATTGCTTCAACTTGTTGAGCGCATCCTCCTCGTTAGCGGCTTTGAGGCGGTATACCAGCGTTTCGCGGCTTATCACGGGGCGTCCTTTGAAGTTATCAGCCTGGTTGTACGGCCCACAGTTTTCAATCGCGGCCGTTACCCGGTGCTCAAACGCCGCGGCACGTACAGCGAACTGGCCTCCAAAGCTCACCCCCATGATACCCACGCGGGCTGAATCGATATCTGGCCGGTTCTCGAGATAATTGATAGCGTGCTTAATAGGAACCTCATAATCATTGCGCAGCGGGTACTCGAATTCCATCTCTCCCTGTCCGGGGCCATCGATAGCCAGTACCGCCATCCCGCGCCTGAGGAAGTCATCACCATATATGTGCAACTCTTCCTTCACGGAATCCAATCCAGGGATGAGGATCACAACTGGAGGTTTCGGAGTATGCCAGGGCTTACGCAGGACTCCGTACATAGTTGCTCCACCCTCATAAGGAATAGCCACGTGTTCGCCCGGAAAATCGAAAAGGGGCAGCGCTCTCGTGTAGTTGTAGACGACGTGCTCGTGAGCTACACGGAGTTCTTGCGGTTTGCGTACAAACAAATACTTTCCGAAGTGGTAGGAGATCGCCGCGTGGAAATAATGGTATGCCGCTGAAACATACTGCTTTTGAGCTTCGGCCTTCTCTCCCATCTGCTCATGCATAAACCCGCACTCAGACCACTTTTGGCACCAATCATCCCATCGTTCGATGTTATTTGTGATGCGCTGAAAGTCGTTAGCGTCCACGCCGTTGGAAATAAACCTGGGCGCCCAGTTATCTATTGCGCTCTGTACAAATTCGTCTCTTGCCATTTGACCGTCCTTTCCGAGGTACCATTAGCCTGGTTTTTGTCACGCGCCGCGTGGGACGCGATAATGAGGTTTAACAAATGGATGAGGGGATGGGGGAGATGGGAGAAATTTCCCGGAGGGCCGATAAATCGGCGGTGGGCGCGATAAATCGGCCCCTACGGGTGGTCCAGGGATTTTGTGAAAGGTCATTATCGGGTCCCTACGGCGATTGTGGTCACGCATTAGAGAGGGTTCCTCCCAGGTAGAGGTGACCAATTTCAGGGTTGTTCAGGATTTGAGTGTGCGATCCTCTCAGCCGCACACGTCCACTCTCCAGAACGATGCCGTTTGTGGAGATACTCAGACCTGTACGTGCGTTTTGCTCAACCAGCACGATTGTTCTACCTGTGCTTTGCATCAGCTTGATCGTCTCTACCACCTGTTTGAATGTCCTGGGATCCAGTCCCATCGACGGTTCATCCAGTAAGATTAAGCGTGGATCCAACATCAGGCAGCGTGCGAACTCGACTAAGCGCTGTTGTCCTCCCGATAGGCTGCCTGCTTTGTCCCGGGCGCGCTCTTTCACTATGGGAAACATCTCCTCTACTTCGTGCAGACGCCGCTCTACGAGTGACGTATCGCTCAGCATATAGGCGCCCAGCCGTACATTCTCCTGTACCGTCATGCTGGGAAACAGGCTATGGTTTTGGGGCACCTGTACAATTCCCAGTGCCAGAATCTGACGAGGAGTCAGGCCAACAATAGAACGGCCATCGAAGGTGATTTCGCCCTGCCGTGGCTTCAATAACCCACTGAGCACGCGCAAAACCGTAGACTTACCGGCTCCATTAGGACCGACGATACAGGTAGTCGTGCCTTGCTCCACAGCAAGATCGATGCCCTTGAGCACATCGCCTCCGTCATAGCCAGCATAGATATTGTCCAGTTTTAGCAACATCTCTCTAGTCTCCCAAATAGGCTTCAAGAACCGCCGGATTCGCTCGTACCTCCGCCGGCGTCCCTTCGGCGATCCTGGTACCACGATGCATCACCATGACCGTATCGCAGAGCCCCATCACAAATTCCATGTTGTGCTCCACCACCAGAAAGGTCACGCCGCGCTGGTTGAGGGCGCGAATGCGGTCTGACAGATAGTTGATCATGGTGGGATTCACCCCCCCTGCCGGTTCATCCAGCAAGATGACCTGTGGCTCGGCAATCAAGACAAAAGCAAACTCCAGCAACTTCTTCTGTCCATAGGACAGGTTGCCGGCCGGCATGTCTTTGAGCGCGGTCAGGCCGACAAACTCCAGCAGTTCCAGCGCATGCTTCTGCTCAAGGGTCGAGCTCCAGCGGCTCAGCAGGCCTTTGAAATCATTGCGCTGGGCGGAGACGTGCATATTTTCCAGCACGGTCAGCCGGGGGAAGATGCGCGTCAGTTGAAAGGTGCGCCCAATGCCCAGGCGGAAGACCTTATCAGGTGGCGCATTGGTGATGGTCCGTTCTTGAAAGCGCACCTCTCCGCTATCGACCCGTTCATAGCCGGTCATCACATTAAAGAGCGTGGTTTTCCCTGACCCATTGGGTCCGATGAGGCCGGTGATGGAGCCTTGTTCGACGCTGATCGAACAGGCTTCCAGGGCGCGAATGCCCCCGAATGCTTTGGTGATGCCCTGTGCTGCCAACAAGCTCATAAATTGATCCCTTCCTTCTTCGTAATACTAGCAGAGTCGTCCTGTTTGGGAGGGGTGGAGACGGTAGTGCCACTCTCGGTCATTAGTTGTTGGCGGCGGGTCGCCTGAAATTTGATCCATCGCGCGCGTAGCGTGGGGACGACGCCCTGAGGCAGCAGCAGAAGAACCACCAGGAACAGCGCTCCATAAGCCACCAGGTAATAGCCGCTCGCGCCATATTGTAAGGTAAAGTATTGCTGGGTAGTTTCTAAAAGCAACGCGCCCAGTATAGGGCCTGTAATTGTCCCAAGGCCGCCCAGGAATGCCATCAACGCCAGGGCGACATCAAAAGTGGCGTCGAAGGCCGCGGGCGGATAGATCGACTCTACATAATAGGCCCAGATGGCCCCCACCATGCCCACGATGAACGTGGAGATGACAAAAGCCGCCAATTTGGATGGGCCCGTTTTCACGCCCAGGCCCAGCGCCCGGTCCTCGTCGTCACGGATGGCGAGCAGGCCGAGGCCATATTTAGAGTTGCGCACCCACCAGGAGATAGCGATTGCCAGCAGCAGCACAGCTAATGTTACGTAGTAGAACGGATAATTGTAGAAATTGCCGGACCAATCGACAGGGATGGGAAGACCCAGGCCGATAGAACCGTTGGTCAGTGGGGTCAGGTTATAGGCCAGCAATTGAAAGATAAAGAACATAGCAATGGTAATCACTACAAAGGTATGCCGCCGCACTCGCAGCGAGATCCAACCCAACGGAAAAGCGAAAACGGCTGCCACCAGGCCTGCTACAGGAACGAGCAAGAAAGGCATATAGCCACCTGGAATATTCCATTTCTGACACATGATGGCCAGGGCATAAGCGCCCAGACCGAAGTAAGTGGCATGCCCCAGCGCGATATAGCCGGTATAGCCCGAAAAGATATTCCAACCGGTGGCGGCAGCGGCGAACATCAGGGCAAAGAGTGCGATGGTGGTTACGGCTGGATTGGGAAACACCTGCGGGAAGGCGATGGCAATGACCAGCAGCGCAAGCAGCCCGACCGTTTTGAAAATCCTCATTGCTTTCTTCCTTCCACCTGCCCAAGCAAGCCCTGCGGACGTACCAGCAGGATAATCACCAGCAGGATGAAAAAGACGGTGCTGGCCCAAATAGGTGACCAGATCACGGAGGTCACGTCTTCGACGACTAGCATCCCTACTGAGGCTATAAGAGCGCCCCTAAGGCTACCCATGCCACCAAAGATGATAATGGCTAGCAGGCGCGAGATCAGATCATAGGCGCTACCAGCATTGAAAGCGTTGGTCGCTCCAAAAGCCATACCTCCAGCGGCGGCAAGCGCGACACCGATGCCAAACGTAATCGCCGAGACGCGCTCGACATCAACGCCAACAAGCTCAGCCGCTGTACGATTCTGCATTGAGGCGCGCAGGCCATAGCCAAATTTGGTACGATAGAGCAGCAGGTAGAGACCTCCCATCAGCACCACCGCGAGCAAGAAGCCAAACACATAGATATAAGAGAGATAGAAGCCCCCGATTGGAAACGACGCTGTGATATACCAGGCTTGCAGTTTAACATTGTCGGCTGAGAAAATGAGGTTAAGGATGCCTTCAATAACCAGCGCCACACCGAACGTGACCAGGATGGAAAGCATGGTGCGATCGCGTTTGATAGGGCGGATAAAGAACAACTCGATCAGCAGACCCAGACCAAACATGAAAGGCATAGTTATGAGAAGACCCACAAACAGGTCGATATGTAGCTTTTGTTCCAATACATAGCTGAGGTAGGCACCCAGGATCACCAGGGCGCCTTGTCCGACGTTGATAATATCCATCACTCCGAAAACAAGCGTCAGCCCGGATGCCATCAAAGCATAGACTCCTCCAGTTAATATCC
>JBGQJX010000065.1:0-13252 GCA_041499255.1 Ktedonobacteraceae bacterium
GATGTGGCGATCATTCATGCGCAACGTGCAGATCGGCAAGGCAACACGCACGTGTGGGGGCTTTTAGGCGTGCAAAAAGAAGTCGCCTTTGCCGCTCGCAAGGTGATCGTGGTGGTGGAAGAGATCGTGGATGAGTCAATCATTCGCGCTGACCCCAACCGCACGCTTATCCCCGGTCTCATCGTTGACGCCGTGGTGCATGTCCCATATGGGGCTCATCCCTCCTATGTTCAGGGCTACTATGATCGGGACAATGAATTTTACCTGATGTGGGATGCACTCTCGCGTGACCAGGAACGTGTCCAGGTCTGGCTCGATGAATGGGTCTACAACCTGTTAGATCATGCTGAGTATGTACGTAAGCTTGGTTCAGAGACGTTAGAACGCATCAAACCCGGCGTTGCACCTGCCGCCAAAGTAGATTATGGAGCCTATCGATGACCGACCTCAATACATCCAACGCAAAAGCGTATACGCCCACCGAGATCATGGTGGTTGCAGCGGCCCGAGTCCTCACCGGTGTCCGAACCGTCTTTGTCGGTGTCGGCCTGCCCAATATCGCCTGCAATTTAGCTCGCTCTACGGTCGCACCCAATCTTGAGCTGATTTATGAATCGGGTGTCTATGGAGCCCAGCCGGCTCGACAGCCCCTCTCCATTGGCGATCCGACACTGGTGACCGGGGCCATCTCGGTCATCTCAATGGCCGACCTGTTCGGCCTGTATCTGCAGGGTGGCCGGGTGGAAGTGGCATTATTAGGTGGGGCGCAAATCGATCGCTACGGGAACCTGAACACGACCGTGATCGGCAGCTATACCGATCCGAAGGTACGTTTGCCGGGTAGCGGCGGGGCCTGCGAGATTGCCATCAACGCCCAGCAAGTTTACATCATTATGCACCTCAAAAAGCGGGCCTTTGTAGAAAAGCTCGACTTCCTCACCAGTCCAGGCCATCTGCAGGGGGGCACAACAGCCCAGCAGCTCGGGATACCGGGCAAGGGGCCGCACCTCGTGATCACTGACAAAGCCCTCTTTGATTTTGCGAATGTGGAGCGTGAAATGCAACTCGTCTCGCTGCATCCCGGGGTGACGCTGGAGGCCATCTCAGCGGGGATGGGATGGAAGGTGCGCGTGGCCGAGACCCTGATCGAGACACCAGCCCCCACAGTTGACGAATTGGCCATTGTGCGAAGGCTGAGTTCAGGTGGCACGTCTCAGAGTGCGGATGAGGCATGACCAGCAGTTGCATTGCCTCACCAAAAATCGGTTCACCGCCACTTTTAAGGTGGTGAGCTACTGTATCGCAATGACTTTCTCTCTGTTCGTTGCTCTCTCCTCATGGGCTGCTCTCGCAGCGTGCTCACCAGAGACTTCCTCCAGCGAACGCTGATTTGGCTCAGGAAGAGTGAAGATGGTCAACAGGAGACCAGCTACCGAAATCACCGCTGCCACTGCCATTGCGCCCGGTAAGTTGTAGTTGGTCAGCAGGAAAGGGAAGGCAAATGCGCCGATAAATGCGCCAATCTTGCCAACCGCTGCAGCGATACCATGGGCTGTTGTGCGAACCATCACCGGGAAAATCTCAGCCGGATACACAAACGTCGTTACATTCGGGCCAAACTCGGTGAAGAAGTAGCTTATGCCATACACGAGCAAGAATGCCGCCGTGATGGTTGTCAATGCAGGTGCGATAAACAGTAACCCGTAAGCCAATGCCATCATAGCGAAACCAAACCACTGAATAAACTTGCGGCCCAGGAGGTCAATGGTCAGTGCCGCCACAATATAACCAGGCAGCGCAGCAACAACAAAGATGATCAATGTATAGACCATGTTGGTCAGCAAGGTGGAGTGTGGATTGAGCGACTTCAGTACCAGTGGGCTGGAAATCGTTGTGCCATAATACGCGATATCAAGCAGGAACCAGGCGCCCGCAGTTCCTATCAGCCACTTCAGGTAGCGTGGCGTGAGCAACAGATAGAGCCAGGACTTTTCAGGACGTGAACTATTTTTTGATGCTGCTGTCCCGTTATGTTGTGGTGAGGTTCTCACTGGAGTAGTAGTACCGCTCAGGACATGCTGGTTCTTCGTAACCATTTCTACAGTACGGGTGGCTCCTTCGACATCCCCTTGCATCGCAAGCGCAAAACGTGGCGTCTCTGCAATTTGTCGGCGCAGGTAGAATGTAGCCAGCGCCGGAACAGCGCCAAGCGCGAGCATAATGCGCCAGATGAGATCGTGGTTCATGCCGCTCACCAGCAGCACGATGGCAACCAGTGGGCCGACTATCAAACCTACGCCTTGCATGGAAAACACCATCGTAATCAGCTTGCCACGATCACGCCGGTTGGCGTACTCACTCATGAGCGTGGCGCTAAGTGGATAATCTCCACCGATGCCAAGTCCGAGGATAAAGCGGAAGATTAGCAGCCAGAACACGTTGGGCGACAGGGCCGACGCGATAGCTCCGGCCGCCAGTACAATCAGCGTAAAGCCATAGATCGATTTGCGCCCTACATAATCTGCCAGGCGGCCGAAAAGGATCGAGCCAATCGCAGCAGCTATCAGCGATGTGCTGCCAATCAAGGATATCTCAAACTTGTTGAGGTTCCAGATAGGCGCCAGAATTGCCAGTACAACACCAATGATGAAGAGATCGTAGGCATCGGTGAAAAACCCCATGCCTGATGTAAGCATTGCCTTGAAGTGAAAGCCGGAAAGCGAACTGTTGTCCAATGCAGCCAGCACATAGTGATGGTGATGTGCCTCCGCTACGACATTGCTTTCCTGGTGGTCATCTCTCTGCTTTTCTTCTAACATAGACAGCATAATCTCCTTGCCTGAAAGATAGGTTTACAGCTTAAAAAACTCCTCAGTAAAAGGATATCTTGTGTATGTTATCGGAATGTTAAGTAGAAGTTAACAGAAGGTAATGTACGGATTCATCTGTGGTTCGATTGGACCTGTGATCGGATTGGGATTGTGTGGTTATCTACGCTTCTTCCACCGAGAGACCAATCCAGAGTGGAGGCAACTGGAATGGTCTCCTCTTTACCTGCTCGACCATCCATTTTCACGCCACCAACATTCCTCGTCAGATTATTCGCAACACAACCTTTTGGAAAGTATGCAGCCTGATACCACGCAAGAAGAAGTGTGCTAAGAAATTTGGGGTCTCCAACTCCATGGAAACTATGTTATTCAGCGAAATTTTAGGGAACCGCAGTCGAAAATTCAGCGAAGTACGGCACTTTTACTATGAAAGGAGTGCTCATTAGAGCTGCCGCCTACATTGCAGCACGAGCCCGCTACTCCTGGCCCGCCTTGGGAGAGAAGCTCGCTCGCACCTATGAAGCAGTTCTCGGCAGGCCATTTTTTCCTTAACGGGTTGCGGCAGTCTCCTCACTGCTGCCGACAATATCGACCTCGTCAAGAGATACGGTCAAATGAATGAAGTAAGCTTCTCAATTGTAAAAAGTTTGGTGTGTACCATCGGCATACATTAATGTGACTCTTATCAAGTATAAACCCTGCTTTATTTCGAGAAGAGCAGAGGAGTGTTTTTTGCAAAACAACCCAAAATAGCGCCCTGAGCAATTTAATTATGATATACTCTACTCTACGATATCCACCTGTCCCTTGGGATGGTTTGACTAATTTTGGGGGTTAAGAGGCATTTCTGTTCATTTCAATGAGCAAAACAACTGTCGGGAGAGAGGGAATCATATGCAAATCTGCCTGATTAAAGATAACCCAGAAACAAAGGATCACCCAATTATTGCCGTCGTGCTGCAAAAGCTGAGCGTCGTCCATAGTGTGCGCCTACTCGACGTACGCCAGCTGACGAGTGCTGAAGCTCTTGCGGAAGAACAGCGTCATCCACTGGCTGATCTGTACCTACTGAAATCACACGCACAACAAGCGATAGATGTTGCTCATGCTCTCGAACAACGCGGCGCTCTGGTTATCAATAGCTGGGCCTCAACTCTGGCTTGCCAGGATCGTGTGCGATTGGCCCAACGAATGGAAGAGGAGGGTCTTCCCTGGCCTCACACATACAATTTCACCTCGTTGGCGCAGTTGCTTGAGCAACACGACCTGCTCACAACGCTCCCATTTCCGCTCATAGTCAAAAGCCGCTACAGTCATCGTGGGGACCTGGTGGCAAAGGTGGATAATGTCGAGCAATTAACATCGTACGCTCCCCAATGGAGCCAGGAACCCGTCGTTCTCCAGAAGTTCATGGCAGGGAACGATTGGGATATCAAACTCTGGGTGATAGATCAGCAAATCTTCGCAGCACGACGACGCTCCCCTTTAGCCGGTGCAGAGAAAAAGGATTTCGCCTCCTAGTTCTGGTTGCTATCCTGGTTACAGCGATACAGTTTGGCTGCGATAAAGAGTGAGCAAAATGCATTTATCCTCATCATTTAACATACTTTTAAGAGAGCTATTTCAAAAGAATATAGTGAGATAACATACAGTTTTCAGGCTTCAAATCTGCTATGCTATACTGAACGGAGCACGCTTGTTCATCACACATCAGGATCGATAGCAGGATGTCAGAAGGAGATCAGAATGCGTTTCTGCTTTATTATTGAAGAGAAATATCGAAATGAACCGATGCCTATGCTCATCGCCGACCAGTTGCGCCAGTGGGGTCATACCATTGATGAGCTTGAGCCGCAGGCGATGGTGACAAATCTCTCCGACCTCACCTCATATGGCTACGATGCCTACGTGCTCAAAACGGTCTCGGATGGCCCTGGCCTGATCATCCTTGAGGCGGCTGAGGCGGCCGGTATCCTGACCATCAATAACTCGCGTTCTATTCGCCTTGTGCGGGACAAAGCGGTGGCGGCAACATTTGCCCACGCACGCGGTCTCCCCATCCCAAAGACTTTTTTCGTTTCTCATCAGCGCCTCCTCAAGCAGATTCCGCCGGAAGAGTACCCTCTGGTGGTCAAGCCGAACAATGGCAGCTCTTGTCGCAGTATTTACCGTCTCGCTTCTCCGGCTGACCTGGTCACGCTGGAGATTGCGGAGGAGAAAGAGAGCTTCTTCCTCGCACAACGCTACGTTGAGAACACCGACTACGATATCAAACTCTACGTTACAGGGAAAGAAGTCTACGCCGTTGCAAAAAAATCTCCTTTGCACGGTGAAGTCCAGGAAGGACCGATCCCGCTCACTCCGAAACTGCGCAAACTGGCGTTAGATGTGGGCAAGCTCTTCGGGTTGGATATCTTTGGCCTGGACGTAGTTGAGACGTCTCAAGGATTGGCGCTGCTCGATATTAATGACTTTCCCAGCTTTGGCCTGGTACCTCGAGCGGTGGAGCGTGTAGCGGAATATGTCCTTCATGCAGCTAGTCGAACCGAGTTGCAGCGCGAAGTGCGCCTCGCTCGGAACGAGCGCAGCCGGCAAGCACGAAAAGACAAGGCAGAGCGAGCATGGCTCACAGAACCTGTGACCGCTTTGCGCTTGACAGGGGGCAAACCATGAGATATATAGTGAGATTGCCAAAGTATCACGTGAGGCGAGGAGGGAACAATGTTCCTAGTCAAGTTTCTCAATCGTAGCCTGAAAGGGTATCATTTTCTGATCGTGCTTGCAATATTTGTGGCTGTCGCGCAGGTAAGCTGCGATATTATTGCGCTCCAGCCGCTCAAATGGATTCCAAGTAAGGCTCAAAATCCCGGTAACGACCCGGCCTGTAACTTTCATTTCCTTGGCCTGAATGACAATCCCGGGCTGCTTGACTTCTTCGATACTCCTGCACTTGATCCATCGCTTAATCCACCGGCGGGAGGCCATCAGGTCCTGCCCCCCCCTACATCACCCTGTCCGGTTAACCCGGCGGATCCCAGGACCTTGGTCTTCCCCGACACCACGCATCATAGCGTCACTGGCGTGATCGTCTTTTCCGTGATCGTGTTGATCGTTTTTGCAACATTGAGTGCAATGCTGGTCTACCTTGAACTCTATCTCGCCTCGTATATCGCTCAGAGCCTGAGCGCGAGGTTACGCAAGCAGCTCTTTGAACACCTGCAACGCATCTCGTTAGACTGGCATGGCAAGCAGAAGAAGGGTGACCTCGTCCAGCGCATCACCGGCAACATTTCCGATATTGAGAAATTCGTCACAGATGGCCTGGTTGACTTGCTGGTCGGCGTCTTGACCATTGTCGGTGTCTTCGCCATCATGACGTTCTACAACCTGCCATTTACTATTCTCTCCCTCGCCGTCGCCCCTGCCCTCTTCGTGATTGTGCTTTACTACACACGCAACATCAAGGTAGCGGCCAAAAAGCAGGCGAAGTCGGCTGGGCAAGTGGCGGATGTAGCCACCGAAGACATCAATGCCCTCACGGTCATCAAAGTGTTCACGCGCGAGGAACGCGAGGATATGCGTTTTGGAGGCCGTGTTAACGAGAACCGGGCGGCAGGATTGCGCTCAGGATACCTGCAAGCCCAATTCACGCCGCTCGTCGCCATGCTCGTCGCGCTCGGCACCGCTACGATCGTAGGCGTGGGAGGATATGTCGCAGCAGGCAACCCCTTTACCGCCGGTCCCTTTCAGCTTCTTCCCGGTACAATTGATGCCGGTTTAATCGTTTCTTTCCTCTTCTACCTCAAGTTGCTCTACCAGCCTTTTCGTGATCTCTCGAAGTTGACCAACCTTGCAAATGCCGCCTCAGCGGGCGCTGAGCGCATCCAGGAAGTGCTGGACCAGGCACCAGAGGTGATTGAGAGTACGACACCTTACCGTGGGCCGACAAAGCTGCGCGGTGATATCGTCTTTGAGAACGTCTACTTCGGCTATTCGCCAGAACGGCCCGTGCTCAAGGGCATCAACCTGACGATACCTACCGGGAAAAAAGTGGCATTCGTGGGCCTATCTGGCGGTGGCAAAACCACGTTGGTCAAGCTGATTCCGCGCTTTTATGAGATCCAGCACGGTGCTGTGAGAGTTGACGGCGTTGATAACCGCATGTACCCGCTCAACGTGTTACGCCAGAACGTGAGTATGGTGTTACAGGATTCGGTGCTCTTCGAGGGCACGATTCGTGAAAATATCGAGGTTGGGCGACCGGGGGCCAGCGACTGGGACATTATGCAAGCCGCGAAAAAAGCGCAGATGCATGAGACAATCATGAGTTTGCCGGACGGCTATCATACTATTGTGCGCGAACAGGGCAAGAACTTTTCCGGCGGCCAACGGCAACGGCTGGCCATAGCACGCGCTATCCTGCGTGATGCATCGATCCTGATCCTGGACGAACCCACGGCATCTCTGGATGTCGAGGCTGAGGCCGAGGTGATGCGCGCACTGGATACCTTGATTGTCGGTCGCACGGTGATCGTGATTTCCCATCGGCTCAGCACACTTGGCAACGTTGATGAGATCATTGTTCTGAACGAGGGGCGCGTTGTTGAGAAAGGGACCTACCAGGAACTGAAGCGCCTGGGCGGTGTGTTTGCTGGCATGCTCGAAGAGCAGAACCGCTACAGTGCCGAGCGCATCTCCGAGCGCGCCGGCGACCAATCTATCCTGCGTTCAGCCTTCGTACCATCACCAGCTGGGAATGAACCGTTGCAGGCTCGGCCAGCTCCCATAGCGCAACAGAACTGGCCCGCGGCGCCGGCTCCCGAGCCAGCGTCTCTACCGTTAGCACCTGTCAGAACCGCTTCCCCGGGAGGCTATGGAGCCAGACAGGCACCGCAGCGTGCTCGGGTGCGCATTGAGGTCGACGGAAAGGTCATCGGTGTGCGCCAGCTCGATAAACCCGTACTGATTATTGGTCGGCTCACCAGCAGCGATGTAGTGGTACCATCGCAGCGTGTCTCACGCATGCATGCCAGGATCCGTTGGGAGAATGGTATATGGCTGATCGAGGACGCTGATAGCTTGAACGGCATCGCCTATCAAGGCAGGCGCGTCGACCGGCATGTGCTTTCCAATGGCGACAAGATATTCCTTGCTCCAGGTTCAGCTATCTTCTACGAGACCATATGACGTCCTCAAAGGACAGAACAAGCAGGACACACAAGAGGTTGCCCTACAATAGGGCAACCAGCATCATCTCATACCCCGTTTGCCACATACTTTATGACTCGCAAGACAGGTCTTTCACCTACAGACGGTTGTGGTAAGTAAATCAACTGCGTCGCCTCGTCAATGGTAAGGGTATGGTGACTACCGCCGCCCAGGAAGTAGTTGCCTAGTTTCTTCAATCCCCGCCCACTTTCATCGAATATCGAGATGCCTCCCGCACATCCGACAAAGAGGAGGTGCAACGGGTGATCTAACCGAACGATATCAGAATTGTATGCCACTGGTGGGAGAGGACCAGGGAAGGCTTTCATAGTCTGCAAATCGACCCGCGCCAGGTTATTTGAGTCGACACAGCCAACGAAAGCTTCGCGCTGCTGTGCGTCTATCACCAGACCATGCGGGGCGAGGCACGTGTCCGGCAGCTGTATTTTTGAGACGACTGTAAGAGAGACGGGATCGATAACGGCTAAAAACGAGGGCGGCGTCTGCGGTTTACCGAGGTTCTGGTCAATCAGCGGCAGCGTGACCACAAAAATGCGATTGGTAACGGGGTCATACTGGATATGTCCGACGTCATCACCGAATGGAGGGTGAAGACCGAAAGGGATCTTGGTAATGAGCTTGTTAGTTATGGCGTCGATTACAGCCACGTTCTGGTTTTTCAGGACGGTATTCGCATTATCGGGGTCACCTGGTATTCCCGGGTTGGCGACAAAGATCCTGTGGTCGACCGGATCATATTCTATAGCATCTGGACCATCCAACGGGTCGAGCTTGATCCTGTCGATGATGTTAAATGGTTTATGCTCATCAACGACGTAGATGATGCTATCAGCAGCGTCACCGACAAAGACCTTGCCAATATTCTGAGCGACCAGAACGCCCGCAGCCTGGGGAACGTTGACCAGACCAACAACCTTGTTGAGCTGAGTATTGAAGACAACGACATTCCCATCCGTTGCTGCATCGAAATTGGGGTTGTGTAAAAGGGCGGCCTCTTTATCCGGGTTAGGCCCGGTATGGACGATAAACAGCAGGTGGGTATTTGGGTCGAGCGATTGGAAGTCGAAGTGATCAAAACGCTGAGCCTGGCCAGCCGCGAATGGATTTTGACTTGTCCGGTGAGGATCTGGCAAGGCATCTGGCAGCGCGATATCTTGCACAATCTGCAGTCGATGCAGCGGAATGGGTGTCGAGAATCGAATTACTTCCGATACAATCAAGAAGAGAAGCAGTGCGAAGCTTACCACTACCAGGAGCCACCAGGCAACACGGCCCACTCCAAATTTCTGGGGAGGCGATGAAGCCGTAGATCGTTGAGTCATCGGTCTTTTCTCCTTAGTCCTTCCAGTGAGTGATCCAGGAGTTTCTTTCACTTGCATCCATAGTATCGAGCAGTGGGAAACACTTCACCAGCAGTATTTCACGCGAGCAGTCTAAAGATTACCTCTAATTGAGAATGTTTTAGAACGTCCTTTTTTGACTTCGGCCCCATTATATCAAAAAATCTCATCCTGGTGCACTGGCTTCTTCCAAATGCTTCCTGGCTCGATCATTCTGAACATCACGCTGTATACCAATGCCTCGTGGTACTCAGTCATCCACGAAGAACAATAGTTCTAGACCGCGCAATAAGAGCTCTCAGTCCGTTTTTGTCCTACGGTGGGAGTTAGGCGTGCCTCTTCAATCTTGCGCAATATGCCTTTTTTCTGAACGGATGTCCTAAGTAGCCAGCACAGGATCTCATGACTATGCAAAACCGGCAGGGTTGTTGCAAAGGCAAGTGCGATGCAACACATCGTGATCAGCTTGTGAGATGCAACTTGCACTCTGTCTCCGTTTGTGATGGTAACGTGACATCCTCAGCACTTCTGTGATCGATTTGAGACTATCAGCAGATAAACTTCTTACAAAAGGTAAACCTCTTACAAAAGGTAAACTCCTTACAAAGCTCAAGGTACAGGCGTTTAGCCGACAAGTCTCAGGAGAAAAAACCATGATTAAACAACCGAACATTTCTGCTCGTACTCAGAGGAAATCATTTCGTTCGTCCGCAGTCTTCATTTATGTAGGCCTTGTCGTAGGTATACTCTTCGTCGTCGGTATCATATTGAACACCGAGATCGCCCTGAACAGTATTTTGGGAAGGATGTCAGTTCCCTCGATTGCGTACGCGGCGCCACTCCCGCAGCATGTGCAGGTTCACCTGAATATCGTCATCAATCAAACAGGCATGCAGAAGGACTGGCCAGCGTACTCACCCACCAAACTGGTTGTTCCAGCCAATAGCCAGGTGACCATCACTTTGCACGATTACGACCTGGGTAATACGGCGTTGCCCAAAGATACGCCTTTTGCTACCGTGCAAGGGACGGTTGGTGGGGTGGCCTATCTCAATGGGCATCCCTATTCCTCCCTGGCACCGGACAAAATTGCCCATACGTTCACCATTGAACAACTGCATATCAATGTCCCACTGCCTGGAGACGGCAAGGAGTCAGATGTTATTAGCTTCACCCTCCACACTGGCCAGGCAGGCGCTTACATTTTCCGGTGCTACGATCCCTGTGGCACTGGGACAAGCGGGTGGGAAGGCCCGATGTTGACCAAGGGCTACATGATGGGTACCCTCACCGTCCAATAATGACGCTCTGCTACTCAGCAGGCGGCGAAAGAGGGGAGCACGTCTTCGTTCGCTCCCCTCAGGACCAGCTTCTCACAAGAGTGGTGTTGATGATGTAACAAGATTTCCAAAGGGGAAGTGCAAAGGATATCGGATGTGCTTTTTTTACATGATGTAAGGGGAGAAGCGACCATGTTTGCCACACGCATAACCACGACTTCTGAGAAACAAGAGCCACATCCACAGAGATCACCAGCATTCCTTGTGATGGTGTTGTTCACGCTTAGTTGCCTGCCTATGCTCTTGACCGGTTGCGGTACCAGTACGAGCACGCTGAATGCTCCCGTAGCTCAAGCGCCGTCCATACGGCAAGTATACCTTGCCCCGGCGCCCAGCCTCTCCACGACTGTACGTACCGCGCAGAGGCGTCTCTATCGCTTCGCAACGTCCAACGTCGGCCTGATGCAGCTCGCAGTGGATGCGCAAGGAACGGTCTGTGTAGGCGAGATGCATGCCAACCGCTTCGGTTGCCTCAACTCCCGGACAGGCGTTGTGACCAGCTTGACCCCTCCTGACGCACAGTATGGCATCATGACCACTATAATCGATGCACAGGGGAATGCCTGGTTCGCTGAGCAAAATGCCAACTATATCGGGCGCTTTGATATGAGGCGGCAGACATTTCGCACATACCCTCTTGGCACGTGGAAGAGCAGCCCTCTCGGACCACAAGACCTGCACTTCGATGGCAGGGGCTTGCTCTGGTTTACAGCAGCAGAGGGCGGGGCGATTGGAAGGCTTGATCCCGGGACCGGTGCTATCCGCGTCTGGCCTGTCCCCTCATCTCCCTCTACATTGACGGTCACGCCCACTGGACAGGTCTGGTTTGGTGAAGATGGCGCGATTGGCGACCTGGACCCGCTGACGGGCCAGGTCACCCTCTATGATCTGCCAAATCCGCAGACGCAGGTCTTCTCGATGGCGACTGATACCGCTGGAGACCTCTGGTTTACCGAAGTGCTACCTGGCAAGCTTGGCATGTTTGATCCAACGACACGTACCTTGACCGAACTGCCAGTGCCAACGCTATCAGGAGGGGCTCCGCCCGCCCTGTACGAACTCGTCATTGACCGCCAGGAGCATATCTGGTTCGTGGACGTGGGCGCCAACATGCTGGTACGCTACACCCCGGAGAAGCATTCACTCACGTTCTTCCGGCTTTCCCTACCTGGGAGTGCTCCTTTCGGCCTGACGCTCGACCCTACTGGCAAGTTATGGTTTACTCTCGGTGGGTCACCAGCCAACTATGTCGGAGAGATGGCTCCTTAGTGCATCTTTTCCAGGAAAGTGTTAGAGGGAAGAGATTACCTGGTCAACACACCGACAAGGAAGATTTCTCGTAAGGTAATGCGTATCTGTTGGCCGAGTGCCTCGTCAGGAAGCACTGGTAAGCGCAACCTGCCAGGCACTCGCGGCGACCACAGGTCGCGCTTACTTTTGCTCGACGAACTCGCCTTCGATCAGGATCTGGACATCGTCGCTGACGACCCATTTGCCATCAAGCAGCGCGTTGAACGTCATGCCGAATTCCTTCCGGTTGATTTTGCCTTCGGCGCTGTAGCCGATGCGGTGGCCCATGTTAGGGTCATTGAATTCCCCATACTTCACCACGGCAAGCGTCACTGGTCGTGTGGTGCCTTTGATGGTCAGATCGCCAGTTAGAGTGAAGCGATCCTGTCCGGCAGCTTCGATCTTCGTACTTTTAAAGGTGATGGTCGGGTACTTATCTGCTTCCAGAAAATTCGACGACCGCAGGTCGTTGTCCCGCTGGGGGTGATGGGTCCGGATACTTGCCGTCTGGATGGTGACCTCAGCTGTTGACGCTTCAGGGTGGTCGGGGTCGATATAACCGGTCGCGGTGAGATCAAGAAAGTTACCCCGCACCGTCATCATGCCCAGGTGCTTGGCAGCGAACTCGACTTGCGTGTGGTAAGGGTCAAACACCCAGCGACCTTGGGTTCCGGTTTGCGGTTCATTTTGTGTTGTCATGTCATTTCCTCCAGAAAACGAAATAGCGAGATTCTCCTCTCCGACTGACTGACTTCGAAGCAGTCTTCCTTTCATCCTGGCTGACCGTAGGTAGGACGAAATACGTTGGCACGCTGGAACAGGACCCTGACGTCCGCGTCGTTGTCAGTCGGAATAAGAGGTTCTGTTTGGAAAAGGGAACGAGCAAATCTTGCTCGTCTCTTTCCGATCATACTTTCTTTACGGAAATAAGGTTATACTAGATAGTTCATAATGTCAAGGATATTCCTTTTCCAAGGGAAGAAATATGGCATACTTAGGCAATGAATAAACCCAACCAGGCCTCTACAACAGCACAAGGTGAAACTTGTGCGACTCATCCGGTGGGTCGCGCTCTGCGCTTACTAGGCGATGTATGGACGCTCTTGATCGTCTACACCCTCCTCTCTGGCACCAAACGCTTTGATGAGGCAATGCGGAAGGAATGTGTCAGAACTGAAGATCACAAGCTGGCAGGAAATGGGAACCTCTGGTATTCTTATCA
>JBGQJX010000066.1:0-13083 GCA_041499255.1 Ktedonobacteraceae bacterium
AACGCCGACGCCAACGCCGACGCCAACAGATACACCGACGCCAACAGATACACCGACGCCAACGCCGACGCCAACAGATACACCGACGCCGACTCCAACGGCAACAGATACACCGACGGCTACGCCAACGCCGCCACCAGGAGGTATCTCGCTGCGAGCAACAGCCGCGGGCAACAACGGCGCAGGAAGTTCAACACTCACCATCAGTGTCCCAGCAGGAACAAGCAGCGGTGATGTCATGATTGCCTATGTTGTTGTGCAAACAGCTGGTAATACGATTACGTCTCCGCCAGGTTGGAATCTCGTGCTTCAGCAAGATACTAGTTCAGCGATCTCGACCGCCACGTATGTGAAAGTCGCAGACTCAGCGGAGCCGGCAACCTACACGTGGAGCTTCGGGACGGCCGGGGAGGCCTCGGGGGGGATTGCCAGCTACATTGGAGTGAATACCGCCACTCCGATTGATGCCATCAATGCCCAGTACAACGCATCCACCAGTAATGCGGATAATACCGGGGTGACCACCGCGACAGCCAATGACATGTTAGTCTACGTGGTTGGCACCACTGTTGTAACGACCGTGAATGTGCCCTCCGGCTTTATTGAGCAGTGGAGCACCAGCAGTAGTACGTCGACCACCTCGGAGATGTCACAGGAGGTCTTCGCTTCACCTGGCCCCACCGGCCCGATTCACGGCACGCTTAATGGCGGCGCCAATGACAATATCACAATGCTGATTGCGCTCAAACCTGCGTGATTACGCTCGAACCTGCACGGCTGGGTGCCAGCGCCTATGACAAACAGTAGCTTATCAATAAACTAGTGCTCTGTTCCTTAAAATGTGGTTGAGAATAAGAGCTGGTCTTATGGAGCCAGTGTGTACTACTCTCTTCTTGTTCTTATCCCCATCGTGTTTAATGAATAGAGCACTAGAAAGGGAACCATCGTTGTCAAACAGAAAGGAGCCTTTCTTAATGGCTCATCAAAATTCATTTTCACAGGACGTCGAGCCACTTGGCCTGCTGACTGGCGAGCAGAGGATGTCTAGACGCACCATTTTACGTAGGCTAGCAGGACTCACACTGGCAGGAGGGAGTATTACAGCGTTCGTCACTGCGTGTGGCTCGCCGACCAATCCTCCCCTGGTGTCTCAGGCCTCCAGTGGCTTGCCGACCAACCCTCCCCCAGCGTCTCAGGCCTCCACTTCTACTTCTTCCTCTCTCATACCAGCTCTCTATATCTATCGTGGCCATTCCGCTAGCGTAATGGGGGTAGTATGGTCAACGGATGGCAAGCGTATCGTCTCGGGGAGCAATGATAACACAGTGCAGGTGTGGGATGCCGCCAATGGCGGGCATGCCTACCCCTATCGCGGGCATACTGGCCGTGTCAATGCGGTGGCCTGGTCACCGGATGGCAAGCGCATCGCCTCGGCAAGCGATGATAACACGGTACAGGTGTGGGATGCCGCCAATGGCAGGCATGTCTACACCTATCGCGGGCATTCAGAGCGTGTGGTAACGGTAGCCTGGTCACCGGATGGCAAGCGCATCGCTTCGGGAAGCAATGATGCCACAGCGCAGGTGTGGGATGCCGCCAATGGCAGGCTAGTCTATACCTATCGCGGGCACATTGGTCGTGTCAATGCGCTGGCCTGGTCACCGGATGGCAGCCGCATCGCCTCGGGGAGCGCGGATATGACAGCGCAAGTGTGGGATGCCGTCAATGGTGGGCTAGTCTATACCTATCGCGGGCATACTGACCATATAAATGCCGTGCCCTGGTCACTGGATGGCAAGCGCATCGCTTCGGGGAGTGATGATGCCACTGTGCAGGTGTGGGATGCCGCCAATGGCGGGCATGTCTACACCTATCACGGGCATGCTGACGCCGTGTGGGGGGTGGCCTGGTCACCGGATGGCAGCCGCATCGTTTCTGGGAGCGGGAATATCGATAATGGAAAAGGCGATACGACCGCGCAGGTGTGGGATGCAACCAATGGCGGGCATGTCTACACCTACCATGGGCATTCCGACCCAGTGTGGACAGTGGCCTGGTCACCGGATGGCAGCCGCATCGCCTCGGGGAGCGCGGATATGACAGTGCAGGTGTGGCGAGCGCAGTGATGATGAACTCTGGCATTTCGCTCTCAGATAAATAAGCAAAGGCTAGAAATATGTACTTTAGTGCCACTTTCGCAACAACATCTCAACTTCCGTAAATACCCTGATCCTCTAGAGGAGGTACTATCCTTTAAAAGGGAGTTTCCACTCCAAATAGGTGTAATGGATATACTTATGTTCTGGTCGCTTTCTGAATGAGAACCATGGGAGCGCGTAAGTTCTTCAGGCGACTTGGGGTAGTTTTAACCTGCTTAGGATTAATATGAAAGATAAACAAATGGCCGGTGGCAAAAAGCGAAAGTCAAAGAAGTTTTATTTCATCATTGTCACCCTCACACTCGCGTGTGTGCTTGGTGCAGGACTTTCGGTTGTTGGATATCAAATGTATCAAACGTACGGTGGGCTCTACCATCGAGACTTGTCCTTAGCGCAAGTGGGAATGCAACACCTGCGAAAGGCCGAGACGTTTGTGAAAACGCTGTCCAAAAACCCCTTGGATGCCCAGAACGTGAGCCAGGCACGGCAGGAGTTTGCTACCTCGTCGGCTGCTTTTGTTCGGGTGAATAACGATTTAAAATCGTTACCAGGGATAGGCACGTCTATCCCTGTCTATGGGACTCGTCTAAGCGCCGCATTACATGTGTTGCCTATAGCTATTGAAGCATCTCAAACTGGAATAACTGGTTGCGATGTCTTGAGTTTAATCATTTCAAGGTTGCATAATACATTAAATGCCCAGGCACAGGGCATCACCATGACAGATTTCACAAGCATTGAGGCGGATTTTCAACGGATCAAAGCGGCCCTAATTCTGATCGTTAACCAGGTCAATCATTTACAGCCATCGGACTTGCAGCTTGACCCACGCCTTGGTGGGTACCTTGCCACCTTCAAAAAAGATATACCACAACTCCTGTCAGGGTTAGACACCATAGAGGGCCTTCTTCCTGTTGCCCCTATGTTGCTCGGTATTGGCGCGTCGGCAAATTATCTCATTGAAATACTCGATTCGACTGAACTGAGGCCTGGTGGTGGCTTTATTGGAAACTACGGTATTGCTACTCTTTCAGGGGGGCGGTTAACGGGTGCTCATATCACGGACACTTACTTGCTCGATAAAGCTTATGGTGCTACTGGTCATAGTATTCTTTTTCCATCGGCTTATTCCTGGTTCAACTTAGCCCCGAGCTGGAGCCTTCGCGATTCCAATCTGGATGCAGACTTTCCAACTGCGGCCCGCTATGCCGAACAAAACTATGCGCGCGAGGGAGGCAATATTCCTGTCCAGGGGGTGGTAGCTATTACGCCGGTGCTCATTGAGCGAGCCCTTGCCATTACCGGGCCAATCCAAGTCCCTGAGTATCACGAGACCGTGACAGCACAGAACCTGGTTGATCGTATACACTATTACCAGGTCGGGCCGGGGACTACTGGTCACGGGCAGTCTCTTTCGCCTGATGGGCTTACGACGGTGCGTAAACACTTCACAGCTCTATTGGCAGAGCATTTTCTGGGTCGCGTCCGCCAGATTTCATCTTCCGCCCTCCCCAAGCTTATGCAACTGATGATCAGTTCATTACGCTCGAAGGATGTGCAGGTCTATCTCAATCCCAGCAGTGCAGAGAAGCTTCTCCAAAGCTATTACCTCGACTCGTCAATTCAATCGCAAGGAGGTGACGGTCTCTTTGTCGTGGATGCGAACATCTCGCCAAGTAAAGCAAACAGGCTTATTACCAATACGTTGAATGACCAGGTTGAAATTGACGCAAAGGGCAATGCCATTCATCACACCACCATCAGCTATGCATGGGGAAGTAAGGGTCCCGTCTACGGCTCAGATATATACCGCGACTACGTGCGTGTCTATGTACCACCTGGCAGTGTGTTGCATATGCAGGATGGATGGCAGCCACGCGGCACGAGTGAGGTCTTCGGGCGCGAGGTATGGGCAGGCTTTTTCACTATCACTTATGGCCAGACCGATACAATCACCCTTGTCTGGACGGTTCCTGGCGCTGCCGCGAAGGGTGCTAAAGGTTGGCATTACCAGTATTTGCTCCAGCGACAGGCGGGTGCGCAGTGGAAGCTGCATTTGCAGATAACGCTACCCTCATGCGCAGCGACGAAGAATAATTGGAGCGGACTGGTATCTAGCAATAAACAGGCAGTGGCGCTCAGCCAATACTTGAGTAAAGACCTTGATGTAGGAGCTGACTACGTTTGCTGATGAGTCTGCTAATACCACTAAACGAGAAAGAAGTGGTTACACTTCTCCAAAAGTGTCGGTATGGGAGGAAGTGGAAGCGTTCTGGCAATGGCACAAAATCATGCCTCCTCCGAGGATGTTGCCTGCCAGGACGGTTCCACCAGGCCTTTTGAGGTAAGCTTGCCACGCTTCAGATAGAGTTTCGGCCTCTCCTGTGCTTCTTGCAGAGTAAAATTCGCCTCATTTCTATAGCCGCCCTTCTCCAATACAATCACACTGACACAAATATAACACATCCACTTTGAACGCAGAGCAAATAATCGGAGAGAAACGGGCAATAAACAGCCCTTTTTGGTAACTATCCGGGTGAAGTTTGCTAAAGGAGTTAATATAGGTCTATGATGTCAACAGAATATTTCCCGCATTAGCGCAGGAGAGCATTTGCGTATGCAAAGAAAAAGAGTTTTAAAACATCGCTTTACAAAAATCGTTTTTTGTCTTGCTATTGTTCTTCTTCCCGTCATTGTTATTACTTCTTTTTATCGACAAAATATATCTCATCGACGAAATATACCAAATGCGAGAGGAATCGTTTACGCCTTTGAACCCCATAAACAAACTACAATAGATAATGTGGCAGGAGGTACTATCACATTTACACCAGCTATTATTCCCTTTTCCGATCCCGAAATTGGCAATCCAATGCGCGGGCCGGAATATTATGGAGGAGTGCAACCGCCACCTCATTTCCCTTTGATACAGTATTACAAACGCCTGTGTTGGAATGATTTCGAGCCTGCTGAAGGCCAGTATAACTATTCAATTATTGACAATGGTGCAGCAATTGCGAAAGCGCATGGCGGAACATTTGGGTGGCGTGTGATGCCCATCAATGGTAGTGATAATAATTGTTTACCCGATTACCTGAAAGCAGTTGTCGGAGGACCTATACCAGACTTTAACAATCCCTTTTATTTACAACGTGTTCAAGCAATGGTAACGGCATTTGCTCACCGATACAATCAAGATCCTCGCATTGATGTTTTAGACATGAGTTACTATGGTTGTTGGGGAGAGTGGAATGAATCATGCGCGGATTCTGGCTATAAAGTTATGAATGAAGCAAACAAACAAAAGCTGATAGACATACAGCTTCAAGCATTCTCAAATAAACGATTTTTGATGTTGACGAATGATCAAATAGCACTCAATTATGCTATAAATGCAAAGAGGCTCAAACGTACAGGAATCCGTATTGATTGCCTGGGCACACCCGGTATCGGCGGCGCACGCGAGAATCTTGACGTATATGCTGTTGAACACAATCATTGGCAAATAGCTCCGTTATATTTTGAGTATTGCAATGGCGCAGATTTTGCACTCGCTGTACAAGACGTTAAAAAATATCATGCATCACTGATTGGTGATGGCGATGGTAACTTGCAAGATTTTAATAGCTACAATGCTACCGATCAAAGAAACATGATGCTGGCGTTGAAGGAATCAGGATATCGCTTTGAATTAAATGCGCTCACTATTTCAACTCAACTGACGGCCGGTGCGCCCTTTAAGGTTATGAGTCGATGGACGAATGTTAATACTGCACCTGCCTATATTCCCTGGCATGTAATGATACAGCTAAGAAACGCATCCGGAAATATTGTCTGGCAAGGGATTTCACAACTCGACTTAACAAAACCATTCTCCGCAGCCTCACCTGGGAATGATACAAAAACAAGTGCTGATACATTCACCCTCCCCGACACGGTCGCTAATGGTAGCTATAATGTTTACGTGCAAATTCTTGATCCAGGCAATTATTACCCGCCATTGGCGTTAGCAAACAGAGGAAAGCTAAGTAATGGCAGTTATTGTCTAGGAACAATAGGAATTGGGCAACTGCCAACAGGAAAGATTCCATGTGCTGCCTGAGCAGTTTCGTCTTTTGCTTGCTTGCTTGCTTAGCATTTCCTCCGGGAAATTCGTCGGTAGACTGGTGCTTAGCGAACCTGGTATTTACTTCGACAAGGCATTTGTAAAATGTTTCCGAATGATGGGAATCCACCGCAAGCGGGAAAAAAAGCCCCACAGGCCAGCCGTTTGGGCCGCCAGCACCCGCGGTTGTTGGCTTACATCTACCTCGATGCGCCGGAGGAGAAGTGGGTCAGTTTGTGGAATATTGAATCCATAGAGGGTAGTGAGTGCCCAGTCATACCCCGCTTGCTGCACAGCATGGACTACCTTGTCTCCAATATGCTGCAGTTGCCCAACAGGATAGGCGAAAGCACGCACTGGATGTCCTAATTGCTGCTCCAGCAGTACACGACAGTCTCGTACTTCGTTTTGCACCTCAGCAAGATCGGTTAGATAGGCCAGGATCGGATGATGCATGGTATGAGCCTCAAAAGAGACATAACCACTCTCTTCCATCTCTCGCACCTCTGTCCATGTGAGTGGTAGAGCAGCTTTCTCTTCAGGAGCTATCAATGAAGAGACTGCCAATTCCCGGTGAATAGATGCCAAAAATGCTTCACGCTCTGCCACAGAGACAGCATGGCGCAGGTGATGATCGATTACTCGTACCAGTGCTTTTCGCTCCTTTGGCTCGTTCAGACGATAGGTTTGCCCGTCTATCGTCACCTCTGACACCTGGGCATCGTTTACGAAGCGTCTGCTTGCCAACCACCAGAAGTAATCACCGCTATCAATGTATCCAGGAATGAGAAAGATAGTGATAGGAATCTTTAACTCGCGTGCAAGAGCAAAAGCGTGTGTATAGTTATCATGGTATCCATCGTCAAATGTGATCACCAGGGGTGTACGTCGGTCCCACGCTTGCCGTCCTTCCTCAGGTGGCATGTAGAGTTCTTCCAGTGCCGCCTCAAGATGAAGTATTCGGTAGTGGCGGCTCAGGTAGAGCAGATGACGACGCAAGTCTCCTCCGGTCGCCTGATGGTAGTTGAGAATGACAAGGTGTTGCCCTGATCGGCGTATCCACCAACGAGCGAACTTGATCAGTCCACTATAGTAAAGACATGTTGCAATAAACGTCATTACGCGCTTACGCATGAGTTACTCCTCGATATTCCTACTTAACCTGTACCCACCAGTTGGGAAAGCTAGTCTCTTTTCATCCAACTAGTCATGGGATTCTTCCACAGATAAGAGAAAAACTTCCATATGCCAGACGTCTCTGCTGCCATCACCAGCCAATGCCGGCTTACTTCACCTGCCACACGCCGAAGCTGGTGAGGGTTGCTCTGCTGGGTATTGGTACCATAAATGGTGGTTACAGCCCAATCGTAGCCAGCCTCTCGAACAGCTCGCAGCGCTGCATCGCCAATATGCTCAGGCTTCCCAACGGGGTAAGCAAAAGTACGCACTGGATGGCCCAACTGCTGCTCCAGAACGGTGCGGCACTCTCCCACCTCATGCTGCACTTCTGCCGGATCCGACAGGTATGCCAGAATGGGATGATGCATCGTGTGCGCACCAAATGAGACCCATCCGCTCTTATCCATCTCGCGTATCTCCGCCCATGTCAATGGTAGAGTCGCCTCATCCACGGCGGCAGACGGGGGCACGGCCAAAGCCTCGCGTACTGCCGCAAGGAACGCTTCGCGCTCTGCGACAGATGCAGCGCGACGTAGATGGGTATCAATGACTTGTGCAAGCTTGTTTCGTTCCTCTGGTTGGTCTAATTGATACGTGCATCCTTCAACTGTCACCTTGTCCACCTGCGAACGCAGTGCTAGGCGTTTACCCTCTTGCCACCAGAAGTAATCTCCACTCTCCACGTAGCCTGGGATGAGAAAGATGGTGATGGGAGTCTGTAACTCACGTGCAAGCGCAAAAGCATGTGTATAGTTATCGCGGTATCCATCATCGAACGCCAACACCAGTGGCGTACGCCGGTCACCTCTATTCGCTGCGCCCTTGGATGGGGTATAAAGTTCTTCAAGAGTCTCTTCGAGGTGAAGCATGCGATAGTGACGACGCAGGTAGAGCAGGTGATGGCGAAGGTATCCTCCACTTGCGCGATGGTAGTTCAGGATAATCAGGCGTGGCCCCGAGCGCCGTGTCCACCAGCGCGCAAGTTTCACCAGCCCACTATAGTACAAGCATGCAGCAATGAACACCCCTATCTGTCTACGCATGAGTTACTTCTCCATCTTCTAAAACTATGTTCTCTCCTGATACCTGTCATTACAGATTCCCTCGCACAGATTGATGGTTCACCAGGGCATCCAGTACACGGGCCATTAGCTTTTGTATGCCAGGCACCGCGGCGCTCTGACCGGTACACAATGGGTCTTTTTGGAATCGATAGTTATCGAGCGCAAGGGCCCAATAGATGGAGCCTGAGGCAAAGACCATCGCGCCAGAGGGAGCGATATAGTAGGTCGTGTTGCTGGTATCGGCTTTCTTGGAGTTATTTGCAGTATGTGATGTACCAAGTACCTGTAATCTATTCGGGGTAGCGCCATTTGTAAAGATACGATCCCACTCGTAGCCAACAAGGCCGCAACCATATTGTTGCCCCGGTAGCAGCCCGGTTCCGTCCAAAAGGGATGAATTTGCCTGAGGACTCACCGCCCAGGGAAAGCCTTGCTGCAGGTGTGTAAGGTCAGAGAACATAATGCCTACCAGCGCGTTTTCTGGACGAGCGAGTGCAGGATCGCGCCACTGAGTGGTCAATCGCGTATTATCCTTACCATAGAGTGGATCCAATGCCAGGTCATGGTTTGCTGTCTGCACTTTATAGCACACAATTGTCCGATCTGGCGTGCCAGCACTATCCGGCTCGAAGCGCATTTGCCAGTAGACTGCGTCGGCTCCCAGAAACGCAAGACCAATGCCATCATTGCGCGCAAGCTCTACTCCATCGCGCATCTCTTTCGTCCAGTATTCATCGTGACCAAGCGAGAGGTAGGCGCGGTGATCCAGCAATTGTGCGGGATTCTCATGCAAATCGACATCGCTGATGTAGGTAAGATCGTAGCCCTGACGTTCCATCCAGTGGATTGCGGCGGCCTCAAAAACCAGCACCTGGCTCGAGCCATTATCCACTGTGTAAGGTCGGTCGAATGATACTTTTACCCCTTTGTTCGAGTCCGTTCCTTCATCCAATGAGGCGTTATTCCCTGCCTGATAGAGGCTATAGCCTCCCCAGATATTGTAGGCCGCGTATGTTGTATCCGGTGTGACGGCGACATAGAGCGAATGAGAGTTACCACGCACATCGAATGGCGTGTAGATCTGTTTGCCGAAATCATCAGTGAATTTTGCCAGGTAAATACCCGAAGTCCAATCAGACGGTATAGTTAGTACGTAGGAAGGCTGCCAGTTGGCCTCCACGAGGCCGGTCTTTTGATCGACGTAGCAAGAGTTGCAGTTCACCAGAATATGGTTGACCGAGTCGTAAAATCCCTGTGCATGACCGGCCTGATATGGCACTGAGGCCATCAGTCGTCCACCAGAGCCTCCGTACCAACCCAGTCGATAGATGTCGATGGAATAGTTGGTGCCCTCAACTTGCGTGCTCACGTAGAAAGTCAGCTTCTGTCCAGGTAGTACTGATGTCGCACTTGCATAAGCCTGAATCTGGGTGGTAGATTCTTTTCCTTTGGGAATCTTCCAGCTTTCCGTTCCCACGTGAGTATTCTCAATGACGATCGGGTTCCCTGAAGGCGAGTCTACGATGCTCACCTTGGGAGTCAACAAGTTTTGTCCGAACATAATATACGCCAGCACCACTGATGCTAATATGAAAAAACACACAACACTCATAACAAACCGTAGTCTCACATGTACCTCCAGGATAATACTAGCTACAGCATAACACGGTCATAGATGTGAAGTGCAGCAATATAGATTACATACTGATCTCTGCATAGAAATGTGACCTCATTCGCTTAGCTTTCTGCTTCTACGCACCATATTCATCTTTTTCTCAAAATCACCTTTTTGCTACAATTACCTTTGACCCACCTCTTACAAGAAAGGCAAAGACGGATGATAGTTCGGGTCCTGCGAAAAGTCGAAGGCCTCAAAAAAATCGCCAATGTGCGGCAAGCCATCACGTGGTGGAGCGGGTGGGCCAAGGGCTTGCCCATTGGCCGCGTCGTTATTGGCGCCAGGAGTCGAGGTATCAAACTGGTGGTTGACGCTGGCGAGCGTGGGCAAGCCGAAACGACGCTCAATGAACTTCAGGATCGAGTTGTGTTCGTACAATTCCCCCGAGACATACCCCCGCCTGGCATAAGGTGAGATAATCAGCATCGGCACGCGAAACCCTAACCCGTAGGCATCTACCTGGGGCGGTGACACGTGGTCGAAAAAGCCTCCGCCCTCATCGAAGGTCAAGAAGAGAACCGAATTTTTCCAGGCACTCGAGTCCATGAGAGCCTGGATCACCTGTGCCATTTTTTGCTGGCCTTTGAGAATATTATCCGGGGGGTGTTCACTAATCCCCCCTTCCGTAATCAAGAATGACACTTGCGGAAGAGTCCCGGTAAGCAGGTCCTCGTTGTAGTCCTTCTCCTTGAACTGGAGCCGGGGATCACTGTTCCACTTTTTGAAGAAGTTCAGCGCATTGTAATGTGAATATGGTGGTAAACTGCCACTACCCTGGCCAAGATTGTAACACTTCCAGCTCACGTGGGAAGCATCCAGCAGGTCGACAATGGTCGGATAATCCAGGCTTCCGGCTTCAAGACCGTCATTCGTGTTGCCGCCAGCGGTTCCAGCCATCAGCGCCAGGCGGTTCGGGAGGGTGGGTCCAAGCATCGAGCAAAAATAGTTGCCACAGAGCGTGAACGAGTCGCCTAATGCATAATAGTAAGCCAGGTCGAAGCCATCATAGTAGCCAAGCGTACTAGGGCCATCGGTGGTAACAAAGCCATCCATAGCTCCGTGATTCCATTCACTGTGAATGGATTGCCAGGTATGATCGATATCGTCAGAGGTAGGCCTCGGAAAATGATGCGGTTTGACAGTGCCCCCACTGCCGTCAGGCTGCGAATAGTTGGAAGGGATGCCAAATTTGCCTGCCCTGGGGTAATAGCCAAAGTACACGTCGAAGGAATGATTTTCCTGACAGGCGATAATCACGTGCTGGATGGAATTGAGCGTGGTTAAAGGTATCATTTGAGAAGGATTGTTCCAGTCACATGCATCGAGTGCCAGGCTCATTCCCGCAAGCATGCCAAACCGACGCAATACCTTGCGTCGAGATTGCCGCTTATAGAAAAACTGTTGCAAATCCATAAAGGCTTTCTTTCTACCGATAGTGATGTTGAGTCTTCCAGGTTACTTTTGCACCAGTACTGAAGTACTTCTCGATTTGCTGAAACCCCGGATCCACGCTCGATATTTTTTTCTCAGATGAGACACGACACCCAACAGATCGACCAGTTCTGCTGCCATCACCAACCAGGGCTGGGACAGATCTCCAGGAAGACGTCGCAGGAGATAAGGGTCGGTCTGTGAATTGTTTACCTCTTCAATAGTTGTTAATGCCCACCTATATCCTGCTTCCTTCACGGCTTGCAGTCCCTCTTCACCGATATGTTCAGGCTTTCCAACAGGGTAAGCAAATGTGCGCACCGGATGTCCCAACTGCTGCTCCAGCACTTTCCGGCACTCTCCGACCTCCTGTTGTACCTCGGCGGGATCCGCCAGGTACCCCAGGATGGGATGATGCATGGTATGGGCGCCAAACGAGACTAACCCACTCTCCTCCATCTCACGTACTTGCGCCCAAGTCAAAGGCAGCGCACCCTCCTCTTCTATCACAGATGAAGATACTCCTAATGCCTTCCGTGTGTCCGCAAGAAAGCTTTCACGCTCGGCAACCGACCGGGCATGAAATACTTGAAGGTCAATTGTTTGGACCAATGCTCTTCGCTCCTCTAGCTGGGCCAGGTGATACGTGTGCCCTTCCATCGTCAGCTCATCCACCTGAGCACTGCGTACAAGGCATTCACCTTCTCGCCACCAGAAAGGCTTACCACTCTGGACGTAACCTGGAATGAGGAAGATTGTAAAAGGAATCTGCAACTCACGCGCAAGCGCGAAGCCATGCGTATAGTTATCGTAGTAGCCATCGTCAAAGGTTAACACTAACGGCATGCGTCGATCACGCCTCTGCTTCTTCTCCTTGCTCGTCAGGTAGTATTCCTCTAAAGCGTCCTCCAAATGCATGATGCGATAGTGACGGCGCAAGTAGAGCAGTTGACGACGCAAATTCCCACCGGTTGCGCGATGGTAGTTGAGGATAATCAGGTGCTGACCTGAGCGCCGCGTCCACCAGAGGGCAAGCTTCACTAGCCCGCTATAGTACAGGCATGCAGCAACGAGCATGCGCAAGTTCTCTTTCATTACCCCAGGGCGTATACCCACTTTCACTCCTAAATATGTATGTGCTATCTGGTCAGTACCGGCATGATGTGTGGCAGGCGCCGGTGCGTTATTGCCTACCCCGAAATGGTCGAGAGAGCCAATGCCCTAGACGAGATAGCAACTTCATGATAGCTCCTGCTACCCACTGACGGGTAAAGTTTGTTGTTGCAACGAAGGCCGGAAGAGGATCCTTCCTATCAACATAAACATATCTCATAGGCATGAAGAAGGCAGCGCAGAAATCGAATATTGTTTTGGCCGGCGAAGTCACTCCGGGTCTACCACGTTGCTTGAGTGCCTGTATGGTTGTCATCATATCGCCCCTCAGATCGCGCATCCACCCGCCTACAC
>JBGQJX010000067.1:0-12996 GCA_041499255.1 Ktedonobacteraceae bacterium
ACATACGGGTTTCAGCAACTAATGGCCTTGCTGTGTAAAAATGTTGGGCCATCTAGGAACGGGCTGTTGTCATGCAGCCTATTGTCTCATCCGGTAGTACCTCTGGATAATCAGAGATGCGTGTAAAGGTAGGGACAAGCCTCTCGGCTTCAGCCAGGGGTTCATGACCGCTCCCTCGACGAGCCAATCCCCATTTCCTCGCGATACTTCGTCACCGTCCGTCTCGCCATCGGAATACCCCTTGCTTGCATCAACTTTGCCAGTTCCTCATCACTTAATCGCCTCCTTGGCTCCTCGGACAAAATCAGTTCTCGCAGCACGTCTTTCACCCTCAACGAGCCATCAAAAAAATCAGAAAACGGTATCAGGCGGCTATTCGGCAGCAACGCATATTTATTGGCTGTCGCCCTGCTCACTGTCCCTTCGTCCAGATTCAGGCGCGTAGCGACCTCGGCACGAGTCAGGGGATGTAGAAAGCGCACCCCTCTCTCCAAAAATTCTCGCTGATCCTCAACAACCACTTCGACTACTCGCTTCAGCGTGCGCCAGCGCCGTCGTACGCAATCTATAAAGAACCTGGCACGATCGCTTTGATGGCGGATGTAGCGCTGCACTTCTTCACGGTTATTCACGTTGAAAGTTAACGGCTCGATGGTTTCAGCGTTGACGCGGAAGCGATAGCGTTTCTCTTCAACAATCTCTACTTCAAACCCCATGTCTCCCTTGCGAATAATCACATCGGGACGCATATATGTCGCATCGTTATCTACCTGGTTATAGGTGTTCTCTTCCCGGTATGTGTGTGCCGGAAATGGATGTAACATGGTTCGAATATAGTGGCTTGCCTGTTGTACTTCATGCTCGGAGACCTTCAGTTCACGCGCAATTTCATGAAACTGGTTACGGCCGACCTTGTCTAAATAACCATGGACCAGCGCATAAGCCAGGGGAGGTGGTGTTTCTTGCTCGCTTAATGCCTGTAACTGGATCAACAAACATTCCTGTAAACTTCGAGCCCCGATCCCCAGCGGTTCCAATGTGTGCAACTGGCTCAATACATAATCAACTCGCTCAACGGCTACATTCAGGTGTACAGCAATCTCAGCAACTCCAATCTCCAGGTACCCCCGCTCGTTCAGGTTGCCTACCAGTTGTTCAGCGATTGGCTCATCACCGGGCGCAATCAGCGCCTCCAACTGCCGCAGCAGTATCTCTGTTAATGTTTCCCCAGCGGCAATTCTCGCCAGCGGATCAAATTCATCATCTCGATCAAATTCTACAAAACCAAAGTTATCGAGATCATAGAATTGCTGTGTATTACTCCAGGCCGTTTCCACTGCAAGCTCAAAACCGAGAGGCGCCTCACTCATTGAGTGAACTGGCAGCGCGAAGTGCCCACAATTAGTACAGCTCTGCCCGTATAGGCGTGTGCCACAGAAAAGACAGACGCGCTGCTCTTCCACCTCGAAAGTAGGATTTTCCAACTGCTCCTGGTTAAGCGCGCGTTCCAACTCCTCTGCTGAGAGGTGCAGGATAGCGCTGGAAGCAATCAGCTTAGCGCTAACACGGAGAATATGCTCTGGACGCGGTGTTGGTTGTAATTGCATGAAAATCCCCTATATCTTTCATGCTACAGGTGTTAGCTACCGTCTTCTCATATCCAGCCTCGACTCATCAAAGCGGCATGTGCGGCTTCTTGCTCAGCCGACTGTTTGTTGCGCCCATGCCCCTTGCCGGCTACCTCTTCACCCAGCATCACTTCGATTGTAAACTCCCGATTATGCGATGGCCCTTCCTGGCTTACCAGGCGATAATATGGCGTGATACCCACGTGCGCCTGCGCCAATTCCTGGAAAAGCGATTTATTATCCTTGAACAGTCGTTTCTTCACAATGTTACGCGCAATTGGCTCCAAACGATGGATTAAAAATGTCTGTACCGCCATTATTCCCTGGTCAAGATAAATCGCACCTAGAAGCGCCTCAAATGCAGAGGCGAGCACGCGTTTCCCTCCACCACTACTCTGCTCGCCTTTGCCCATCAGCAGAAATTTGTTTAGCTGGATCTCTCGTGCGAAATCTGCCAATGTCTCTGTCTTTACCAGGAAAGCGCGTACATCCGTCAGCTCACCCTCGCTTAAATTGGGAAAGGAACGGTACAGAAAATCTGTACTGACAAAAGCCAGGATGGAATCGCCCAGAAATTCCAGGCGCTCGTTAGAGTATTGACCTTCACTATGAGCTTCGTAAATATATGATCGGTGTGTGAGAGCCAGTTGCAACATTGCCGGGTCATTGAAATGTATTTCCAGGATCTCCTCCAGCGATTCAAACACTAGTTCACCTCCAACAACACGTGTGCTTCATCTGGCGCCCGTTCAGTAACCTCGCCAATGCGCCAGAACATCACCTCGGGGGCCAATGCTGCGATCTCCGGCCACAACGCTGGTTTGATAGCCGCGAAAAGCCCACCCGACGTCTGTGGATCCCAAAGAATCTCGCGGTCAACTTCCCCTAACCGCTCATTTAATCGCACGTGCGGCAGTAAATATGCTGCGTTTCTATTAGCGCCGCCGGTAATATGTCCTGCTTCAGCGTACAGCCGTGCATTTGGCAGCAGGGGTAGCGCGTCGTACTCAAAACGCATTCCTGCCAGGCTCTGTGAAGCCATCTCCCAGGCATGGCCAAGCAAGCCAAAACCCGTGATATCAGTAACGGCATGAACTCCCGCTTGCTGCAATACCTGGCTTGCTCCGCGATTTAATTGCATCATCGACGCGATAGCCTCCGCCAGGTCGCTTTCATCCACCTGTTCGCGTTTATGTGCGGTAGTAATGAGGCCTGTCCCCAGCGGCTTGCTAAGAATGAGTATATCTCCCGGCTGCGCTCCGCCCTTGGTCAAAATATGTTCGGGATGCACCATTCCGGTCACCGCAAGCCCATATTTCGGCTCCTTGTCGGTTACCGAATGCCCTCCCGCGACCACAGCCCCTGCCTCTGCAACTACGTCAGCACCCCCACGTAAAATTTCGCTGAGAATAGCATAATCCACGTTATCAGGCCACGCCACAAGGTTAATTGCCATCAGAACTTGCCCACCCATTGCGTAGACATCGCTCAAAGCGTTCGCGGCAGCAATCGCTCCAAAAGCATATGGATCATCCACCACGGGCGGAAAGAAATCCGCGGTGCTGATGATTGCCTGTTGATCGTTCACGCGGTACACTGCCGCGTCATCAATTGCATGTAGCCCCACCAGAAGTTCAGGTGGAGCAGCATGGAAAGTCAGTGGACGCAGAACCTGCGCCAGGGCCTCTGGCCCCATTTTTGAAGCTCAGCCAGCGCAACTGGCAAGCGATGTAAGGCGAATCTTTCGACCTGTTGTCATCAAATACCCTTCTTGGACGTCTTTTTGAATTGATGGTTCAGTTGCCATTGTAGCGTGTTTTTACATAGTCCGTCAATGAACTATTCTCGTTCGGTAACATTTCCATTTGGGTTGACAGGGTCTGTGAATTATCGAGAAAATGCTTCTATTGCGGATCATGCCATGCGAATTTCTGGCGGCCGCAAGGATAATTCACAGACTCTGCTGTTTCAGGTGTTTCAAGTGTGCTCGGTATTTTGGGTAGATAGCGCGCAATTGCGCGCTATTATTTTGGAGTTGTGGAGCTTATGTTGATGTTGGTTGGTGTTGTTGATGCTGTAGCTGATGATCATTCTGGCTCCTGGATGATTTTGTTTCTCTTTGTCTTTCTTTTTGCGGGGCAAAGAAAGGGTTGTTAATCATCCTGGCGACCGAACAATACCTTTCAAAAAGGGGCAATTTTGAAGAATTGAGGGGTGTGTTTCCTGGCGAGGGCAAATTGGCGAGGGCAAGCCTCGCTACTACATTTCGGGTATCACGGTTATTTCATACAAAATATATGGGCGACTCTTGCGGTCGCTCATATATTTTGCGGGCATGAGATGCAATTGAGGCAATTTCTCGATAATTTACAGGCCCTGGGGTTGACACGTAGAGACTGTCTCATATCATGGTATACGTAGATGGGAAGTTCAAACTGGCAAACCCCCTTGTCAAGGGCTAGGCCATTTCTTACACTCATTCTTGACAAGCGCGAGTCCTGTGAGGGCTGCGCCAGTTTCCAAGAATCGGTGTAGGAGAATGCCATATGCTCATCTTCAACGACGAACAGCGCCTTCGGGCAGGGATTAGGAGCCTCTCGAAACGGTGCTCATACTGTTCTAAAGCGCTCTCGGAGTATCCCTTGATCATGAACGATGATGCTGGGTTTGCCGTCTTTCATGCCGCCTGCGCCGCCGCGCTGGCCACCGAGATCATAGTGGACCTCTATACATTTTTCCGTCCGCCAGCCCCGTACCACCGGCTCTTTGTGCTCGACACTACCCAAGCTGCTCGTGAGCATCTGGCAGAATGTGAGAGAAAGGAGTGACACATGCAGTCAACGAATCTCAAAGAGATCAAGGCGGCTCTGTGGGATCAAGCCTTCATTGGGAGAACCTGGGTGAGCTGCCCAATGGGCCGCGTGGTTGGAATCCGCCGAAGGAAGGGGCAGCTTCTTGCGATGATCTATGGGTGGGGACGCTGGTACCCGGTGGAGCATGTGCTCATCGTTGCTGCGCGGACTGAGCCAGCGCTCTCGCGACCCTCCCCTCTGAGGTCTCGCTCTGAAGAACAGATCAGCTAGACATTTCTGCACGTTTTCGCTACAATAGCAAGCAAATCAATCTTCTTTGCACGATCTCGCGTGAGAGAACGAGTGAGAAACGCCACTCGTCCAGGAGCTTCTTCCAGCATTGCCGATTGTCCCCCACGCTGTTGGAATAAGAGGGTAGACCTACTTGCAAATTGCAAGTAGAAAACGAAAGGAGACAATCATGCCTACTTCGCAAGGAGACGTTGGCCTGCTTCAAGATCCGGTTGCCCAGCAATTGTTGCAGGCGAAGGGGCCTGCCCATCTGGCCTACAACTGGCGCGACGGCACGCCCCGTGTCGTACCCATTGGGTTCCACTGGAACGGAGAGGAGATCGTGATGGCGACAGCGACGGATGCCCCCAAAACAAAGGTGCTCACCAATGGCTCAAAGGTGGCTGTGAGTATCGACCGTGACTTTTCGGCCTCCAAGATCCTCCTCATTCGCGGGACGGTACGTGTCGACACAGTTGAGGGCATCGCACCGGAGTATACGGCCATGATTCATCGGACGATGAGCCAGGAAGACGCAGAGGCTTTGCTCAAGGAAGCAGCTCGCCTCTACCCTCGCATGACGCGCATCTTCATTCATCCAGACTGGGTTGGCATCCTGGACTTTGAGACGCGCCTGCCCAGCGCGGTTGAGCGCGCAATCGAACGGGGCTAAGCTGGCGTGCGAGAGCGGCTCAGGCTCACCATATCTGGTGTGCGACCACGGTCAGCCTGAGCCAGAGAAACTCAATGTACAATGCTCAGTTGGTAAATGCCCTGAAATGCGGCCCGTTTTTGCCCTCAAATGTGAGCATTTGACCTCAATGTTGAGCAGTCGTGAGCCATTGTCGCCAGAACATAGCTCCAGAAGCGGTTCACGGCACTCAACGGTTGTAAATTCACAATGAACATGCATGGGAGCAATGCGGGGACTCATGCGAGAAGGCGCATCCTGAATGGGCTTTTCGCGCGAATGTGCGCAAGAGAGATACATGAATGGGAAAGGAGAACAAATATGAGAAAGCTATGGGTGAAGGCGTGGATAACCCTCGATGGTGTCTTTGACGCGGACACGATGGATCACTGGTGGCATCCTTATGAGAGCGCCGAGAGGCAAAAGCACATTCTGGAGGAGTACTCGAAAGGTGATGTGTACCTCCTCGGACGGACCACTTATGAAATGCTTTGGCCGTTCTGGTCCACACAGACGACCGGCGATGGTCCTGGGCCGATACTCAACCGCATGAAAAAATATGTGGTCTCGACCACGCTCTCCACAGCCCCGTGGAAAGAATCCACCATCATCACAGGAAATGTGGTGGAAGAAATCACCAAACTGAAACAGCAGCCGGGCAAAGACATGATTATCGATGGCAGTGCGAGCCTGGTCCAATCTCTGATGGGAACCGATCTGATCGATGAGTATCGGTTCTTAGTCCAGCCCTTCATCATGGGAAGGGGAAGGCGGTTCTTCCCTGACGGGACACCTCAGACGAAGCTGCGGCTTGTCGAAAGCAAGATGCTCAGTTTCGGGTCCCTTGCTCTTACCTACCAGCCTGACAACAAATAACCACCTGGTTTTGCGGAACATGCTCTGGTATTCTCGTGTCCATTTGGGAATGATCTGGGAGGAATCTATCCAGATCATTCCCAAATGGACATTCATGCACAGGATCAGCCTTGAGCAATGGGAAAAGAACCCACACCTTCTACCTTGGCAGGAAGCACTAAAAGCGTCTTTATGACTACCCGAATTTACAACTACTGCACACAACAATCTGCCTCTGGAGCGGTTTTTCAGGTTGTCAATGGTTGTGCTGCTCAACATTGAGGTCAAGTGCTCACATTTGAGGGCAAAATTGGTTAAGGTTTCAGGTCATTTACCATCAGTCAAGGGACATGGTAAATTGGCCGAAGGTTCGGACAAATTGGCCCCAAGGATCGGATTTTGGGCTCAAGACTTGGACAAGAAGAATTTCCTTCGCCTCAGACCGCTTCGGGAGCGGAAGTTTCAAGGCAAGAAGCCGAAATCTTTCGTGCATCTTTTGCTTGAAAAATGATGTGTACTAGACACAGGGAGCCAAGAAATGGAAATCGTGCCGAACCTTCGGCCCATCGTTTTTTGGCTGAATGTTCGGACAAGAGGCCCTCAGCCCAGTATTTGCGTCCCAACCTTCAGCCAATTTACCAGTGGACACGAAATGGAGAGCGGCATTGCTGGTAAATGACCTGAAATGTGAGCGGATTTTGCCCTGAAACCTGTACATTTGCCCTCAATCTTGAGCAAGACGACTGGTGACAGGCTGAAAATCCGCTCTCAATGCAGATGGTCGCACACCGTTTTTGTAAATTCAGCGCTCATTATTCGGCGCACGTCTGATATGGCGAAGGTGGATCTCAAGCCATCTCGCTCAACAGCAATAATTGAGCTGCTCACTTGTCGCGCCGAAACCTGCTTAACCTTCACGCTTCTTACCAGCTCCAGTCATGGATACACAAGAAAGAGTTAATTTCCTTGCAGGTTCAATTGCCATGAAACCCCGTATTTGTCTGCAATCCAACCAAACTTTTCGCTGAACGGATATCTATCGAGAGGCATGAAAACCGTGCCGCCTTCAGAAAGCTTTTGAAACAACCCATCGATTTCTGGTTCTGTTTCGCATTGTACAAATATCGACAGAGCCGGGGTGAAGGTAAAAGCATGTTGTCTGCCGCTATCCTGGGCCTGGAATTCCTGTCCATTGAGAGAGAACCTGGCAAGCTTGACGGTTCCTGCTGCCTCTTCTTTATCTTCGCCCTCGCTCCACCGTTCGATATGCAAGAGGCGTGAATTCTTGAACAAGGACATGTAGAATGTAATAGCTTCTTCAGCTTTGCCGCACTGTTCTCCGACGAACAATAAGTGTGAAATGAACTTTTGCTTTGAAGTGTCCATTGAAACCTCGCTCCTTCTACGAAATGAGAGAGACGATCAACGAGATGCGGTATGTAGATCATCATAGCATGAAAGAATCTAAAAAACTTCTCCGATCTTGCTCTCTTCCCACACATCAAGCGGTTTCTCTCGCCAGCAATCGTTAAGCTGCTCACTCGTCGCGCTTACTACCGCCTGGTACGGAAGAACGTCCGAACATCCAGATCGTTATTGCTCACATTCATAGCGCCTGGAATTCCCCAAAACGATTCACCGTCAGCAGCTCCAGAGGCGGTTTCTCAACTGACCAATGGTTGCGCTGCTCAAGGTTGGGGGCAAATGTGCAGGTTTCAGGGCAAAATGTGCCCACATTTCGGGTCATTTACCAATTGCTGTAAATTAGCTAGCCGGTCGCACCGAATCCTGGGAGTGGGAGTTGGCGAGCGAGAAGGACGATATTGCCCGGTTTCTTCCGCGCAATAGGCTCTGGCCGCCGCAAGGCGAGGAGCCACTCGGTATCAGAGAGTTGCCAGAGGTCCAGTTGTGGACTGCGAAAATGCGTCTCCAGACGGCGGGCATCCTTCACTTCGGTGATCTGCCGCTGATCTGGCGAAAGGCGAACTGAATACAGCGAGAGGGTGGTCGCCTGGTGCTCAACTTTGAGCGTATCCTCATAGACCCACACGGACACCTCTTCTCCGGCCAGTCCATTTTCCCCAAAGAACCGCCAATGTTTGAACCTGATGTAGCCATGCTTGTCGATCTGACGGGTAAACTGCGTGGCGTACAGCGCCCGCGAAAGCACCTCTTCGGGAATGGTGCGCCCCAACACCCCACGCAACACCTCGGTGGGGCTGTGTCGCCCGTCTTGGCGCTCACGGTGGGCGTAATGATGTTCGGAATTGTAGTTCCTCCACCAGGTTTGGTGCGCCTTCTGGATCTCCGGCCAAGTACGCGCATTGGAAAACGCGTGGTCAGCTAGCCTCCGCTGGATCGAGAACAGGGTTTCCGCGTAATTTTCCCAGGCTTGGCCCGGATCGATGCGTTCTTTGCGGATACCAAGCATATCATAGAGCTGGAGAGCGACAGTCGAATAGAATTGCCCACCCCCATCGGTCACAATGGCTTCTGGTGCCCCAAAGCTCCGAATCGCGTCAGTCAGAACGGCCAGGTAGTCCCATTGGTTCTGTGTCGCGGAAATGGCAGAGGAGAGGACCATACGGGAGAAATTTTCAAAGATCGTAATCACATACACAGGTTTGGGGTCAGGAAGCAGGTGCTCTTCGATGTAGCGAATATCGGCACTCCAGTACTGATGACGCCGTGTGGCCTTAAATGGCATCTCAAGCTTGGCGCGCGGCTGGCGCTTCGGCTTCTCAAGACCGTAGAGATGCCGGTTCGCCGCCATGATGCGAGCACAGGTGGCTGGGCTGACCTCGATTCCCATGCGCAAGAGCGCAGTATGCATACGCCACTTGCCCAACAAGGGATTCTCCTGGAGCTTCCTGACCTCATTCGTGACTTTGAGCGTCACCTTGCGCGGCCCTTTCCTTGCTTTCGACTTCTCCTCTAAGCCTGCAACGCCTTCCTCCGTCCAGCGCTGAAGCGTGGCGTAAATGGTTGCCCGCGTCGTTTGCATATACTCGGCGATGGACGTAATTGACCATCCCTCGCTATGGAGCCGAATGACGGCTAATTTGCATTCTGCTGGATCAGCAATCTGGTGCCAGGGTTGGTATCGCCGCGCCGAGAGTGTGGACGGAGGGCCGGAGGTGGCAATGTGTTTGACACTGTGATGGGCGGGCCTTCTGCCATAGCGAATGTAGCAAATCTCGGCAATCTCTCGCCAGGACATCGTGGGCAGCTCAGCATGCAAGTCAACGATGAGTTGGTGCATCTCTGGTGGGAGCGTCTTGCCAGTTTCTCTTGCTCCGCCTTGCTCCCCAGAGGGGAACAGGCTCGCCATCCCATAGCGTTCAAATTCATCGGCTTTGCGGGACAGCGTACGCTTAGGGACATCGATTTCCTTTGCTCGCTCCCCTGCGGTTTGGTGAAACAGGACGAGGGGTCTGATTTGCTCGTACAACTCCTGCTCAGGCCACAACATCCATTGCTGAATTGTTGCCCACTCATCGGTGCGCTCTCGGCGATTGCGTTTCGGTCCAGGCATCTCCCCTTGCCTTTCCGAGACAATGATGCATGTTTCAAGCGTACCTCATCCCCCAAAAGTTTACAAGGAATCAAGAGGATGTTAGCCTGTTTGGACACCCAACGTTTGCCAGTTTGAACTTCCCATCTACGTATACCATGATATGAGACCGTCTCTGACACGTACGCTTGTACAAAAAGCGCCCATGTGATAAACTGATTATGTGGGTATGAGTAAGACAGGCAATCGCGAGCTGTAAAGTTCGAGGAAAGTCCGAACTCCGCAGAGCAGAATGCTGGCTAACGGCCAGTGAGGGCGACCTTAAGGAAAGTGCCACAGAAACATACCGCCCGGCAGCACCAATACATCGAACCACCCTCTGTTGCCGGGTAAGGGCGAAATGGTGAGGTAAGAGCTCACCAGCAGTTAGGCGACTAACTGGCTGGGTAAACCCCATTCGGAGCAAGACCAAGCAGGAGGGATAGCAGGTCCACAAGCGGGCCTGTTTGCAGGTTGCTCGCCTGTTAACCTCCGGGTTGGTCGCTTGAGGCGCCAGGTAACTGGCGTCCTAGATAGATGATTGCCCCCTATGAGGCCGCGAGACCACATAGGTACAGAATTCGGCTTATGACTTGCTCAGGCCCACAACCCCCCCCTTCCCATCAGAAGAGTAGTACCGCGCCCCCCCCATTATTTTCGATACGACTTCGTTTCGTAATTAGCGCGGACTAACTCTAAATAAAAGTTTTAGCCGAATAAAATTTGGGTTTTGGGAAATAAAAATAACCGCCCGATATGGACGGCGTTAATCTGGTTCACTTTCGATCAACTCGCTTGCATCTACCCCAAGAACTTTGGCAATTTTATTTAACGTCGCGGTGGTAATGCTTCGATAGGGATCTCGAAATATCCTCTGAATAAGTCGTATGTCAACCCCCGATTGCAACGATAATTTTCTCTGAGAAATTCCTTTTAATTCCGCTACTTCCTTCACCTTGAGCCGTATCATCTTGCTTTCTCCACGTATCTGTTCTCGAAGTGTACCAGGGTTGACATGATTAGAAAAAGATGGTAGAATTTCCAGAGGAAAATTATCCACTGGTTATATTATCCCACAGAGGTCTGAACATGAGATTTGGTTACGAATACGAATTGATTACAGGGTCAACCGGCATAAGTCTATTCTCTGCTGATAGTCTTGAAGAAGCAGAAGCATATGTTAAGAAGGTAACAAGTGACCCAGGCTATCTCAGGGTCTACAATTTGAACCAACTTCCTACTGTAACGACTATTGGAGATTTCCAAAGACTGTTCCCAGGCATGAAACCGCTTGACAGGCCGATTGAGACGTGATATAATGAAGGAGCAGCAATGGTAATTTATAGAACAAAAGAGATCAGACCTGGGGTGTGGCAGGAGCAATATAAAGTTGGGTTATGGGGAATTTGGCATAAGACAGGGCCAGAATTCAACGCGCCACCAGTAGTCGAAAAACCTGGAATTGACCCGAAAAGATGGAGACGCCAAAGTTGAATATTAGCTCATCTTTGACTCATTGGTTTGTTCAAAAGCAACCGGGCTGACATACTGTAACGTCGAATGTAACCGGACGGGATTATAGAAGCACTCCAAGTACTCAAAAATGGCTGAGCGGGCCTCTTGTCTCGTCTTGAAACGCGTGCGGTCGGTACATTCCTTCGTCAAGCTGGCGAAGAAAGACTCCATAGCGGCGTTATCATAACAATTAGCCGTTCGGCTCATGCTCACCTGGATGCCCAGTGAAGCCAGCAAAGCCAGATAGCGGTCTGAGGTAAACTCAGCGCCTCGATCAGAATGATGCAAGAGCCCGGCAGGCGGTTGCCGCTGCGCAACGGCCATGCGCAAGGCCAGCTCGACAAGTTGTTCGTCTTCAGTGGCCGCCATAGACCAGCCCACCACCATGCGTGAGAACAGATCCAGGATCACAGCCAGGTATAACCAGCCCTCTGCCGTTTCAACGGCCTTCGTATCAGTCACCCATTGGCTCTTGGGTTCTGATGCAGCAAACTCACGATTGAGATGATTTGGCGCAAAGCGAGCACGAGGATCGCTTTGCGTGGTGGGTTTGCGCGATCGCTTGCGCCCAGCTGAGATCCCTAATTGCTGCATCAAACGCACGACCCGTTTGCGTGAGCACGAAATGCCCCGCTTTTTGAGCACGGCATGAATGCGTGGACTGCCGTACACGTGGCGGTGTTCCAGGAAGACCTGTTGAATTTCGGCAGACAGCTTGGCATCTTCTCGGCAATGTTGGCTCACCGGGCGGGCTTTCCAGGCATAATAGCCAATAGCCGCTCTCGGAAACCTCAAGTGCTTTGCAGAGCAAGGTGATCGAGTACTCATGGCTGTGCTCTGTAATGAACTGAAATTTCACAGTTGGCTGCGCGAAAAGATGCCTATAGCTTTTTTTAAGATGTCTCGCTCCTGTCGCAGCAATTCATTTTCTCGCTGTAAATGACGCATTTCCTCTTCTTGTGGAGTTTGATGTCCGCTGCCGGGAAATGCCTGCTCGCCGTGGTCGGAAAATTGCTTGCACCAATGGTGCAGCGTACTGTCAGCGATTCCCAGATCGGGTGCAATTTGCGCCTGTGATTTGTTGCTCGATCGCACCAGTTGGACCGCTTCTTGCTTAAATTCTCGCGTAAAAGTTCGTTGCTCCTTTTGCATGATCCTTTCCCTTTCTGTGGGGAGTTCACTCTTTCAAGTTTACTTCCTCCACTTCTCCGGGTCAAGATCATTTGCAGTAGCTTGCCCCGAATGGAGGGGACTGAAAGATTCCAGGGATACCGGCCACGGCGCAGTTGCGTGCGATTGCAGTAGCTTGCCCCTGTTACTAACAGTTGAAAGAAGCGCGCCATTCCTCCCCAACGCTCAAGCGCGGGGCATCCTGGCGCGTTATTTGGTGAACTGGTGCCGTTGGTTACTATCAGACTCGGTGAAACAAATGTGCGGCTTTTTTGATCATACTATTGTTCCACTTTTTGGTGGCGTAGAATAAGCGGAGGTTTGAGTCACCAGACCCCATAGCGAAAGCTAGGGGCTTGTAGCTACCCTCACTCTTGCCAGTGGAACAGAGAACGCTACGATAGGACGGGTGACAAGGCTTCAACCAAAGCCCCTCGGACGTATCCGAGCGCCCCATACAGAAAGGAGTCTACAGGTTGTGCTAGCAGACAGGACGTTGAT
>JBGQJX010000068.1:0-12878 GCA_041499255.1 Ktedonobacteraceae bacterium
ATTCTTGTAATGGGCCAGGCGCCAGGACATCGCTCTGTCGCGAAGGGACGATCGTTCAGCGGACCAGGTGGGAGTATTCTACAAAAGTGGCTTGAGCAAGCCGGTTTCCCTCCCAAATACCTTCACGAACATACCTACCTCAGTTCACTGACGCGCTGCGACCCGGGACGCAATCCAAAGAGTAATGGGGATAGGCGACCTTCCTCACAGGAAGTCGCATTGTGCAGGCCATTTCTTGAGGAGGAGATAAGGCTCTTGCGACCAAAGGTGGTCTTGCTGGTGGGTACGATGGCGATTGAGGCGTTCTTCGGCAAAGTGCGCTTAGAGGAGGTGATTGGAACGTTTGAGGAACGCGATGGCATGTTACTGCTGCCCTTGCCACATCCCTCTGGCGTCAGTCGCTGGCTAAATGATCCCGCCCATCAACGACTCCACCAGCAGGCGCTGGAGCACCTTTCAGCATGGAGAGTTGCTTACCAGTTGTAGATAGCATGACCCACCTGTGCAGGTCATTCGACTAATTCGTAGCCTCCGAGGATTCGCCGGAAAGAGCGGGATAATGAGCCTCTTCAGCGGCTTTGTGCATATGATATTCATGAACACCCTTTTTCAACGTACCAAGCGCGAGCGTGGCACAGGTTGGGCGCGTCATCACTAGCTCGCGACCGAGCTGCTCCATAAGATCCTCGAAACTCATCTTTTCGACCTCTTCTGCCGTCTTTCCCTGCGTAATTTCGGTTACATAAGAAGCCGCGGCACGGCTTATCGTACATCCTTCCCCTTCCCAGTTAACTGCTTCCAACTTACCATCCTTACCAAAGCGAGCATGCATGGTAATTACATCTGCACAGCCGGGATTACCACCACTCAGACTGACATCGGGATGATCCAACGGGCCATTGTTGCGTGGATTTTCATAATGATCCATCAGAAATTCGATGGCTTCTTGACGATCCATAGTATTTTTCTCCGCTTGAGAGCTGCATTAGAAAGTGAGGGCGCATTAAATGCGCCCTGCCACAACAGTAATAACGAATTTTCACAAAACTATCTGGCCATCCGTAGGGGCCGATGTATCGCGCCCACCGCCGATTTATCGGCCCTCAGTGGTTTTTCCGCTCTCCAGATGAATAAGTGAAACAGCGTTATTATATTATACGCTATTCGGTTCGCTCCCAGGTACCCAGAAACTACGGTTTCTCGATAGGCGCTTTTACCAGGTTACCCCATTCAGTCCACGAACCATCATAGTTACGTACGCGCGGATACCCCAGTAAATATGTCAACACAAACCAGGTATGAGCAGAACGCTCACCGATACGGCAGTAAGAAATGATATCTTTATCTGGTGTGATCCCATTCCCAACGTAGAGTTGGTGCAAATCCTCAGGGGACTTGAATGTACCATCCGCGTTAGCAGCCATGCCCCATGGGATGCTCTTGGCGCCCGGAATATGACCACCACGCTGGGCACCCTCTTGCGGGTAGTTGACCATATGTAATAGCTCGCCGCTAAATTCTTGTGGAGAGCGCACATCGATCAGACCGCGTCCAGGATTCTTGAGCCCGCTGGCAACGTCATCGCGAAAAGCGCGAATGGATTCATCCTCGGGCGGCGCGTGATACGTTGCAGGAGCGAAATGAGGCACTTCTTTCGTCAACGGGCGCTGCTCTGACTCCCACTTCACCCGCCCACCGTTCATGATCTTCATACTCCTGTGGCCATACATAGAGAACAGCCAGAACGAATAGCAAGCGTACCAGTTGTTTTTGTCGCCATAAAGGATGATAGTGGTATCATTGCTGATACCCCATTTGCTCATCAGCTCCTCAAAGTCCTTCTGATTCACAAAGTCGCGATTAACTGGATCCTGTACGTCGACATGCCAATCGAGCTTGACCGCGCCTGGCAAGTGACCTACTTCATACAAGAGTATATCTTCATCAGCTTCAATTATCCTGATAGTGGGGTCGTTAAGATGTTCGGCAACCCAGCTCGTCTCTACAAGCACGTCAGGATGGACGTAACCAATCACGGCGCCCAGGCCGGAAGTCGCAGATTCTGTACCAGACATGTTTCATGTCCTCCCTAAATACCTTTAATGTTTCATGAACGGGGGTCTTCCTTCGGGGCCGATAATGACCTTTAACAAATGATTCGGGACATCCGTAGGGGCCGATTTATCGCGCCCACCGCCGCTTTATCGGCCCCCGGTGCCTCTATCAATATCCGGATTATATTGTTAAAAACCATTATCGGCCACCCACGGAAATCACCCCATCCCCTCATGAATTTGTTTAACTTGCATGAAGCAAAGCTCCATACAAAGATAACAAAATTGATCTAGTTTATATTCTACTAGCTGACTCGGAATTAAGCAAGCAGGAAAATTCACGCTTACCATTGTAGGCGTTCAGCCAGTCCTGTATTGCGTTGGGCCACGCGGTCATTTTTCACCGCCCAACTTAAAGCCCGCTGCTGGCCTACCAGCACGCAGAGCCTTTTAGCGCGTGTAATAGCGGTATAGAGTAGATTGCGTTGTAGCAGCATCGAGTGTTCCCTGTTGAGCGGCATCACTATAGCGGGATATTCACTACCCTGGCTTTTATGCACGGTGATAGCATATGCCAGTATCAGCTCATCCAATTCCGCGAACTCATACTCGACAAGCATCGGACCCGCTTCCTCCAGGAATTCTACCTTAAGACAAGCGTTTTCTTTATTGATACTGCGTATCCACCCTACATCGCCATTAAACACCCCTTTATCATAATTGTTGCGTACCTGCATGACCTTGTCACCAACACGGAAGGCGCGACCTCCCCATTCAATCTCTGCTATAGCCCTGGGATTGAGCCTCGCCTGCAGTTCTTCATTGAGGATGTTCACCCCGGTGGGACCTTTATACATTGGCGCGAGCACCTGGATATCGCTGATGGGATTAAGCCCATAGCGGGCGGGTAAACGACGCTGGACGAGATCAAGGATCAGTTGCTGCGTGCGCACAGCGTCCTCTTCTGGCAGGAAAAAGAAATCGCTCGTTTTCTCGCTTTTCAAAAACGGCATTTGCCCAGCATTGATGCGGTGCGCGTTGACGATGATTTTGCTCTGCTGTGCCTGGCGGAAGAGCTCCATTAATCGGATTGAGGGAATGGCATCGCTTCTCAGCAGGTCACGCAAGACGTTGCCTGGACCAACGGGAGGCAGTTGATCCGCGTCGCCCACTAGCAGCAGGTGCGACTCTCTTGGCAGCGCCTTGAGCAAATGATAAAAAAGCAGTATATCAACCATCGAGAACTCATCGACGATCACAAACTGATAGGGCAAGGGATTCTCTTCATTGCGCTGGTAGGTGTTGTCATGCGGCGAATATTCGAGCAGCCGGTGCAATGTTTTCGCCTGGACGCCTGTACCCAGCGCGCCGGTCGCCTCAGAAAGGCGCTTGGCGGCCCGTCCTGTTGGGGCAGCCAGGGCGACATCAATCTTGCGCTTTTGGAGCAACATTAACAGGGCGCGGATAGAGGTGGATTTGCCCGTTCCCGGCCCCCCTGTAAGAATACTTACTTTTTTACTATATGCCGTCTGCACTGCTTCACGCTGCTTCTCAGTCAGGTGCATATTAACGTTCTGCGCCAACCGCGTGAAAACAGTATCCCACAGTTGCTGACTGGCATGAGGGAGGCTGCTGGGGGAATGCAACATAATACGCAGGAGCCGGGCTGACCCATGCTCGGCATACCAGAAGGGGCCGTAGTAGACGCGCTGTTGCGCCTCTGGCTCCTGCTCCTCGACCTCACTCCAATCTATGGGTGGTTCATCTTCAGGGGTTTCAAGGTGTGTGGGTGGCTGTACCGGCAGCGGGGGTTCAATGAATACATCGTGCTCGCTGCGCAATTGTTCCATCGCCGCTGGCAGAGCATCATAAGGCGCCTGCAAGACGTTCGCTGCGCGGGTGAGCAGTTCGCCCTCGGGCAGGAAACAGTGACCATCCTCGTTGGCAGCCTGGGCCAGCACATACTTCAAACCTGTTGCCAGCCTCGGCACGCTATCCGCCGGCAGTCCCAGTTTCACTGCGATATCATCGGCGATGCGAAAGCCAATGCCGTGCACATCCTGCGCCAGTTGATAGGGATTCTCGCGAATGACTTTGATCGCATCCTTACCATACTGTTTGTAGATGCGCGTGGCTATGTTCATTGAGACATTATGAGATTGCAAGAAAAGGTGCAGTTCCTTAATCTCGCTCTGCTCAGCCCACGTTTTGATAATTTGATCGCGGTCCTTGGCTCCGATCCCCTTTACTTCGCTTAATCGCTCGGGCTGTTGCTCCATAATTGCCAGCGTTTGCAGGCCAAAATGATCCACAATTAACTTGGCCTTCTTTGGACCAATACCCTTGATCATGCCGGAGCTCAGGTAGCGAGTAATGCCTTCAAGAGAAGCAGGCAAGCGTTGAACAAAGCTGGTGACATGTAACTGGCGTCCATACCTGGGGTCCTTCTCCCAATCACCTTCAACGGAGAGCAGCTCTCCTACTTGTATGCCCGGCAACATCCCTACGATAGTCGTCAGGTCGTCACGAAAGAGTCGCCCACTATCGTTGAGACGAAAACGGGCGACGGTATAATGGTTGTCCTCGTTGCGAAAGACGATATTTTCTACGGAGCCTTCAAGTGTTGGCATACTACAGCATTCCATCTCATAGACGAAAGGTTGGAAATAGTATGCATGTATCTTAGCACATTACGATTTTTAGAGAAACCTCCGGATAGGCCGGTACAAAGTGATGCATGGCTCCTCTGTTTCCATCCTCATTAAACAGAGAAATACCCACGTCTTACAAACTTGAGTGTTTCTCTTACGGCTGCTGAAGAATCGCTGATCTACTTCTCATAGACAACTTTGTATCGACCGGTATGTGCTTGACCTCTCCCCACTCCTTCATCTGTGACCGTGCGAACATGCCAGCCATCCTTTTCCATTTTCTTTAAATTCCTAAAAAACTGATAGCGCGCTTCTCCCTTAAACAGTCCTGACGTAAATGTTTTGACTTGTTGCATTTTTGAACTTCTCCTCATCGTTGCTGTGTCTCGCAGAACTCGCTCAGCTTTTGGTCTGTAAAGTGTACTTGGTCTTGAATACATTATAACATATATTTTAATATTTGGGTTGACACGCTTATAAAAAATATTTATTTTTTTGATTTTATAGTGAAACTGAAAGAAAAGTGAGAGAAAAGCTCGTCAAATCGCAAAAATACTTCACTGATCCTTCCCATTCTTTTAAATAATTGTTGCATCTTTATGAAAAATAGTGTATAATTAAAGAGTCCAATACGAATGCGTATGAGCTATGCCTCTCAAACCATGTTCCTCGTACGAAATAGCACTCAGGCACATCTCTATCTTTGAAGCATGTTTACTGGTATGGCCGTATTCGCTTTCTCACTTTTTTGCCCCCTCTCACCATTCATCTGAATACAAAAGCAAAGGAAAGCACTATGTCACCGTTCATACTCCTTTTAGTCGTTCTAGTGATCGGTGCGTGCGTCTATGGCTACATGACGTATCGTACCAATGCCGAGAGGCAAGCGAGGGAAAAGAAACGCAACCAATACCATGATCGAGTCTAAGAAATGCGCTGCTGGTAAGCTCGTCCCCGCCGCAAGAATCGCTCATCATGAACGTCATGTCTTGTAAAGCGCGGCAGCCCTGTATCAAGGAGAGCAGTTCTTACTGAACGTTCCCGTGTGTGTCTGTAAAAGTTACAACGAACAGAGAAGTGAACCTTATGGCAAATCAGAAACATCTTGATCTTCTTTTATCAGGAAAAACACTTTGGGAGAAGTGGCGACGAACATACCCTGATGTACAGGCCGTCGAACCAGACCTCCACGTCGCTGATCTTCATGGCGCTGACCTCAGCGGTTTTGACCTCCACGGTGCTGATCTTACAGAGGCCAATCTGCGGGGAGCGGACCTTCGGGGAGCGGACCTGCGAGAAGCAGACCTGCGAAATGCCGATTTACGAAGTGCCAATCTGAGCGATGCAAATCTCCTTCAGGCACGCCTACGCTGGACAGACTTACGTGGTGCCACCCTCTGCCGTACAAATCTGAGTAAAGCAGATCTTAGCAAAGCCGATCTGCGTGGAGCAGACCTGCAAGGAGCACTCCTCGACAAAGCGAACTTTGATAAAGCGAACCTATCCATGGTAGACCTCAGTGGAACAGACCTCAGCGAAGCCGATCTACGTGGAGCAGTCCTGCAGGGAACACTCCTCGACAAAGCGATCTTCGCAGGAGAGAATTTGCCCATGGGAGATCTTAATCGAACAGACCTCAGCAAGCGCCTGGAAGCAAAAGAGCGCAGACCGGGGAGTATCGCTGTCCCAGCTGCTTAGCTCCACTGGCGACTCGCCAGGCCGCTTTTCTCTGCCAATCCGCCCGCCAGGGCGATCAGTGCTATGATAGTGCAGAAAATGCGCTAAGGAAGAACCACCTGCGCACTCCATCCTTCCGGATGGAAAACCGTACAAAACCGTAGGGGCGGGGGTGGAGAAGACGTGGGGTGGGGACCCTTGGGTCGCCCTCGCACCTGTTTCCCCCTCAAGGATGGAGAACCACCACCACCGCACCCTTGCGGGATAATATTGAAGGAATCATGATGAAAGAAGACCGATACTATGTCCAACGCCTCACTGAGCAGGTGTTTTTGATCCGGGAGCGCCAGTCCGCGAACGGAGCGCCAGGACCCAATGACCGCATTGTCAAATCATTCGACATCCGCCATGATGCATATGTATATGCAGACAGTGTGAACGAGAGGCAAAAGAAGCTCGACGAAGACGACAGCCACGCGGAAGTAATGCGCTAACTGTGAAAGTGAGACAAATCCATGGAGACAACTGCGGACGGAACCTACTTTTGGGAAGGTGATCATGTGCGTATCAAGCGCACAGGTGAGACTGGAAGAGTCAATGCCACCGCTGGAGGAGTCGTGTATGTGCTAATGGATAACACCAACGAGAGCAGGCTCTTTGCGGCCTATATTGATGAGGATGCCTCCATTGAGCTTGTCACTCCAGCGGTCGAGAACACACACTGAGGGAGGGATTCCTTGAGAGGAACTCTTGAATGAAGAAAAGAGAGAATGCCCTCCAGTTCTTGATAAACAGCTATTCCTCGCAAAAAAAGAGTACCCCTGACATCACCCACTGCACAGGCGACAGCGATAAGCACAGCCACGACGATGAAGCGCTAGTCTGTTTGCAGGGCCGAGATATCACTCATCAGATAAGTACTCATAGATTGAGTATAAGAAAAATGACAAAAGAAGTCAAGCCCAGTCCTGGCTTTAAGCCCTTAGCCAGGTTAAAAAGGGTCAATCGATTGTGACATAGCTCAATCATAGGTTATAATAGTCTTGTCTTCTGTAAGATTTGATTCGAAGCGCGCTTCACCTGTTGGCACGGGGAACCTTTCCGGATAGACGCGTAGAAGCATCCGCGCAGGTACCTATTGCGGGCATTCTTTCTCAAGAGGGAGCAGGCAGGCACTTGACAACAAGCAGTAAAGTCACCTATCGCCAGCAGTATACACGCTGTGGAAAAGAACGCTGCCGCAAATGCAAAGAAGGAGCCGGGCACGGACCTTACTGGTACGCTTACTGGCATGAGAACAGGCGCACTATTAGCAAATATATCGGCATACATCTTCCAGCAGATATTGAGATAGAACGGCGGAAAGTGCTTGAAGTGGATGGCGGAGGAGGAACGACTCCACCACTTTCCATGAACCAGGGTAGCCCCATCAACAAAAGCGCAACGACAGATACCAACACAGCACCAGGACTTGCCAGGGGCATGCCTCTCCAATCGAACACCCAGGAATTGCGCATATTCGTCCTTGGGCAATTTCGTGTAGAACTTTTACAAGGCAATGAATGGACGCCTGTTGTCAATAGAACGTGGCATCGTCGCCGAGCAAGAGCTTTACTTGGCTGCCTTCTCAGCAGTCCAGGGCGCCGCCTGGGCAGAGAGCAGGCCATAGAAGCATTGTGGCCTGATCTGGATATGGAAACAGCGGCAAACCGTCTAAATGGTGCCGTACACGAACTACGCCAGATACTCGAACCGGGGATCGCGCGGCCAGCAGCTTCCCGTATGCTGCGCCTGGAACGCGACGTGCTGGAATTGGCGGATCGCACGCACATCTGGGTCGATGCAGAAACACTTGAAAGCCTACTAAAAGAAGCCAATACTCTCCTGGGCATCCAGGGAAATAACAAAGCTACCACGCGCTTGAGTCTGAATAAAGCCAGCGCTGACCGGGTCGAAAGGTTATTGGAGGATGCTGCCACTTTGTATAGCGGTGACTATTTACTTGAAGAACTTTACTCAGCGTGGGCCGCGCCGCGCCGTGAAGCCCTTAAAAGAAACTGGACTGGCCTGCTCCTTAATCTAGCAAAACTGCGTGAGGCTCGTGGAGCCTACGCCAGCGCGATGGAACCGCTAAACCGTCTCCTCGCCACCGATCCCACCGACGAAACCGCCGTACAGCGCCTGATGATATTGCTGACACAGCTTGACCGGCGTGGGGAAGCGCTCAATACCTATCGCAGGCTAGCCGTTAGACTACAGCAAAACTACGAAAGCGATCCCCTTCCAGAGACGCGCGACCTGTATGAAAAGCTCCGTCAGGGACACATTGATAAAGTTCTACAGCCAGAGATTCTCATTACAAATGAAGAGGATCTCACTGGGAAACAGGGAAAGCAACCCGGTGAGCACCCGCGGCATACCTCCGCGAAGGAAGATATGCCAGGCGATACAAAGCAGGCGCAACCCGCGCAAAAATCTACCGCCAAGTCCATTGCCCGCGTCATCGCTCCTTTTGCTAGCACCAGCCAGTTGGGTCGTTATAATCAGAGTCCATTGATTGGTCGCGAACGCGAGCTTGAGATTATACGGCAAATTATGCTATCGCTGGAAGAAGAGGGAACGGCAGGCGTGTTGAGAAACCCACATGTGTTATTGCTTATGGGCGAATCTGGCATTGGAAAGACACGATTAGCAGAAGAATTAAGCCACGAAGCGAACACACGGGGCTGGGCAGTCGCCTGGACCCGGTCTTATGAACAGGAAGGATCAGTTCCTTACCGGCCCTGGATAGAACTTTTACGCACACTTCTGCAACATGTTCCCACCGAGCTACTTGTTTCTGGTGTTATTTCTCGCGCTGGCGAGGAAATGCTGTCCACATCGCACTACACCTCCACATCACTGGAAAGACTGAGCACCTTGCTGCCAGAGCTGTGCGATATATTACCGCAAAATAGTAAAACCTACCAACAACTTCCGCCAGAACAGGAACGGCTCCACTTATGGGAAGCTACCTTCGGGCTATTAAGTATACTGAGCAAAATCACTCCGTTGCTGTTAGTGCTGGATGACCTTCACTGGACTGATGGCAGCAGCCGCGAGCTACTTGCTTACATTAGCCGGCACATCCAGGGTGAACGGATATTGTTGCTAGGTACTTGCCGCGATGTAGAACTATCTCCCAATCACGGCTTACGATCGCTCATCGCTGATTTACGACGAGAGCAGGCCATCACTACAGTGGCAGTACAACCACTCACCCAATCTCAAATAGGCACACTCGTAGCCCATCTTCCGCGGAATATTGTACATAGCATCCAGACGCAGGCCGCGGGAAACCCATTTTTCGCGGAGGAGTTGGCGCGTGTAAGTGAGAACGCGCAAAGTATGCCAGCTTATAATGAGTATTACAGGCGCGGAGCTTTTTCGCAAAAATTGGCGCGAGGCGAGGAAGGTGAGTATCCCAAAGTCTCTCCAGGCAGCACATTGCCTGAAGGTATCGCTGCTGTTCTCGAACGCCGCCTGGGCAGATTAAGTAGCGAGTGTCAGGTACTCTTAAGCAAGGCAGCAGTACTGGGTGGTTCATTCGAATTCGGCCAGTTACTCTCCATGGCCAACGAACACCAGGAAGACATGCTGCTGGATTTGCTCGAAGAGGCTTTACATGCCGGTTTGCTGACCGAAGAAGGGAGCGGCTCTCGCATTACCTACCACTTCTGGCACCCCTTGATTGTGAGCCATCTATATGAGCGGCTCTCTGCTGCTAGATGTGCACATCTTCATCGGCGGGCCGCGAGCACTCTATTACAAACGCACCATGGGCACGAGGGAGAAATTGCCGCTGCTATCACCTATCACCTGGGCAAAGGCGGAGGTGATCCTATTCAGGTAGCCTACTACGCCGAACTTGCCGGAAACCAGGCCTATTCCCTCTCCGCTTTTGCGGAAGCAGAACAGTACTACATCCAGGCAATACAAACAATTTCGCATGGTAAATTGCCCCTACAAGAAGGCGTGCATGAATCAGTACAGCTTTCAGCGGACACCTCCCTGGCCGAAATAACAGAGCCACTACGCGTGGCGCGCTTATTAGAGCGTGTTTGTGAATGCACTCTCGTGCAGGGCAATTACGAGGAAGCGCGACGAACCTACGAGTGTATTCTTGTATTACGCAATCAACAGCGAACATTCACGTCGGATGCACAACGTAGAACGGAAGCGCAGATACAGGCATTGATCTGGCGAGAAATAGGACGTACATGGACTGCCAATGGATTCTTCGACCAGTCTTACGAATGCTATCAGCGCGGCAAACAGGTCATGCAAGAAGCGGGGGTCACCACCGGTGCAGCGTGGGCCTGTCTCCACCTCGATTATGGAAGCATACGCAGCCTGCAAGGGAACTACGATGAGTCGCGTCGTTTTGTCCTTGAAGCGCTTGAAATGCTCGAACAAGCCGTCCAGGAGCGGCAAGACGATAGCGCCAATCCGCGGGTAGACAACAACCAGGATGTGGCAGCGAGCACACACAAAGGGCAACCCTATCACAGTTTTCAAACGCGCACGGAACGAGCCATTTTAGGAGCGCCCCTGGAAGTTGGACGCGCCCATGAATGGCTTGGAGTCATCGCTGCCAACGTAGGTCAGTTTACAGAAGCGCTGCAGCGCTTTCTCAGGGCATTAGCAATTTTCGAGCAGCATGATCTCGTCATAGCCCTGGCACAGGTCTACAGTAACCTGGGAGCAGTGCACGCGGTGAAATCAGAAAACGCGATGGCCCTGACATACATGCAGCGTTCACTCGAAATAGCGGAACGCCTTGGAGATCAGCCCAATATAGCTATCGTCTCAGGCAACCTTGGTGAAATGGCTGCGCGTTCTGGCAATGTGCAACAGGCCGAAGAGTGGTTCAGGCGTAGCCTGGCGATGGCTGAACGCATCAACGAAGCCGATCAAATGAGTTGGTGCAATGTTGCTCTGTCTACTGTGCTACTAGATCAGGGACATCTCGCGGACGCAGCCGAATGTATTCGTCGTGCGCTGAGCATTGCACGATCAATGAAGAGTTCTCGCAACATTGGCGGCGCGCTAATTGCCTTAGCAGACTTTCGCCTCGTCCAGGCGATCATTGCCTGTATATTGCAGGAAGCGCATAACAGTACAGGGAATGTTATGCAACCGTCAAAGATGTGCGTGCGCTTTCTCCGACGTGCTAAGTCGACAATCCAGCGAGCATTGATGGTGGAAGGATTAGAGACAGAGTTGGTAGTCGAAGGGCTATTGATACTGGCAAGCGCCCACTTTTTGCTCGGCGATGTGGAGAAAGCAAAGCAAGAAGCGATGCGTACAATGAAAGAGTCTGAGCGGTACGAACTCACCAGAATGCTGGGTCGTTCATATCGCTTACTGGGAAGGATTCTAGCCGCACAGGGAGAAAATACACAGGCAGATGCTTACTTTGAGCAGGCACTGAAGGTATTCAACGATCGTGAATTGCGACTCGACTACGCTCGTACCCTTCACGGGTATGGTGTCGCTTTGCTAGAGCGGCATACATCCACAGATGCGCAGTTCAACAAAGGGATTGCTTATTTACACGAAGCGCGCGATATTTTCGCCGATTGTCACGCAACAATTGACCTTGAATGGGGTAATCATGTATCGGCGAGTTACATTTCCACAACGGTTGGTTCGTAATTCGCCAGAGTAAAGAAGAGGTATTATATTGACAGGCAACGATGCTGAATTGATGGCTTTGCAGCAGGCAGCAAAGACGCGGAATCAGATTGAAGCAGCGATAACCAGCATGTTCGCTGCCGAAGACGAAACATTACGAGCCGCGCTAGAGGCTGCGAAGCAGGCTGGCCTTCCACAGATTCAGATTTCGCCAATCCAGGGAAAATTCCTACAACTACTGGCGACGATGTGTAACGCGCATAAAATATTGGAGATCGGCGCTCTGGCCGGCTATAGTGGAATCTGGCTGGCGCGTGCCCTACCCCCAGGTGGCCGCCTTATCTCGCTGGAGATGAATCCCGATCATGCCAACGTCGTGCGCAATTCCTTCGCGAGAGCCGGCGTGGGCGACCGGACAGAGGTACGAGTTGGAAAAGCCCTTGACCTCCTCCCCACACTAGAACGTGAGGCGCCTTTCGACCTTGTTTTCATCGATGCCGACAAACCTCCCTATCCCCAGTATCTGGACTGGGCGCTGCGGCTCACGCGGCCCGGCAGCATTATCGTTGCCGACAACTGCATACGCAGTGGCAAGGCATTTAGCCCGCCTGAAGATGAAGGCATGGCTGGTATTGTCGAGTTGAATAAACGCATGGCCAGCGACCCGCGCCTGGTATCACTCGCCCTTGCCATGGACGATGACTATACAGATGGCTTTGCTGTCGCGGTGGTGAAGCATCAATGACGATTGACAGCGACTTTCATAGCCACGTTTCCCGCAGTTCAGCGCTCCAGATGGTTCAATCTGCCCATGAGAAAG
>JBGQJX010000069.1:0-12859 GCA_041499255.1 Ktedonobacteraceae bacterium
ATGCGGTAGTTCGGCCTGCTATACAGGTATCTATGGCTAGCAACCTCTCTCCAGGAGCATAGGCCATCTCCGTCCGTGCTTCTGGAGTGGAGACAGATCGGCTACAGTTCCAGGAAGAGCAGACTGCTGCTCTTCCTGGAAGATAGTGCAGAACACTATAAAAGAGAGGGAACATGCAGCAACTAACCGCATCGGAGAAGCGCAGCGTTGTTCAGCGCAGCTTGGAATGGGTGACTACGCGATTCGGCAAGAGACCAACCGATCTCTTTTTTCGTGCAGTCACGCTGCTCTTAGTCTTCATCGTCGTCGCTACGGTTATAAGCGTTGCAGTCGTGCTGGTGGTGTACTCATGGCCGACCATCACCACCTTTGGCTTGAGCTTTCTCACGAATCAGGCGTTTGATCCCGTCCATAATATCTATGGGGCCGCACCCGCAATCTTCGGCACATTATATACCTCACTTTTTGCCATGATCTTTGCCATACCCATCGGCATATTAGCGGCCATTTTCGTGGTGGATTTCTGCCCGCGGTCACTGCGCATTCCACTTGCCTTCTTCACAGACTTGCTGGCGGCAATTCCCAGTGTGATCATTGGTCTCTTTGGTTTCCTGCTCCTGGCACCCTGGTTACAGAAAACAGGTGAGCCCTGGCTTCAGCAACACTTCGGCTTCTTGCCGTTCTTCCAGGGCCCGATTCAAGGCGTGGGCATGCTTGCTGCGGGGATGGTCTTAACGATCATGGTCCTCCCGCTCATCATTGCTGTTTCACGTGAGGTGATGCTGACGGTGCCGACCTCGCAACGCGAGGCGATGCTGGCTCTGGGAGCTACCCGTTGGGAGGTGATCCGCTATGCCGTCCTGCCATTCTCACGCATTGGCATCCTCGGTGGGATCATCCTGGCGCTTGGACGTGCGCTCGGCGAGACGATGGCGGTGACCATGGTCATTGGAAACCAGGCCTCGCAACCAAGCTTGAGCCTGTTCCAGACAGGTTATACGCTCTCCAGTGTGATCGCCAACCAGTTTGGGGAGGCAACGCCCGGGCTCTTCCTTTCAGCCGTAATTGAGGCCGGGTTGATTGTTTTTATCATCACCTTGATTACGAATATCCTGGCCCGCTGGCTCATTAGTAGTATGGAGCGCAGGGGCGCGAGAGGAGTACGCGTATGAGTACAACGGTCAGCAAGCGCGAAAGTAGCGCATCCAATCCGTTCCAGCCGCCACCATCAGCGCGTGAGATACAACGTCAATTCAGCAATGGCTGTTTGGTCGTCCTTTCTACGCTGTTCGCTCTGCTTGCCGTGGGTGTGTTGATCTACCTGCTCATCTATGTCATTGCAAATGGCATCCGCTACGTCAACCTGGATTTCATCACCAAACTGCCCACGCCGAATGGAGAGCCTGGGGGTGGTATGGGACCGGCAATCCAGGGTACGCTCATTCTGGTTGGGCTGGCATCGCTTATCGGCATACCGCTGGGGATATTCACGGCCATCTATCTCTCTGAATTTGGGCGGGGTCGCCTGGCGAATGTGGTACGTTCCCTGGTCGATCTGCTGACTGGTGTGCCCACCATCATTTTCGGCCTCTTCGCCTGGGTGCTGATCGTCGTACCTCAAGGAACCTTTTCAGGATACTCGGGCGGAGTAGCTCTGGGAATCATCATGATTCCGATCGTAGCACGAACGACTGAGGATGTGCTGCGCCTGGTGCCCAGAGAACAGCGCGAGGCCTCGCTCGCACTGGGTGCTACAGAGGCGCGTACAACCCTCCGAGTGGTTATACCTGCTGCTCTCAGTGGCATCGTCACAGGGGTCGTGCTGGCCATGGCGCGTGTCGCTGGTGAGACGGCACCCCTGTTAATGACAGCCTTCGGCACCACATTCTGGAACACGGATATCTGGAGCCCAATGGATGCCCTGACGCTGCGCGTCTACAATTTCACCTTAAGCCCATACCAGGCGCAAGTCAACCAGTCCTATGCGGGCGCGTTAGTCTTAATTCTGCTCATACTCATCACGTCATTTACGGTGCGTTGGTTCACAGGTGGATTCAGTCGCAAGTTCTGATGCATAGGTCATGGGGCCTAGCATAAGGCGTACTGTGGGAATGCGCCTACGAGAAAGGAGGAATACAGAATGGCCTTCACCGTACAACACCTGAATGCATGGTATGGACGTAAGCAGGCGCTCTTTGACGTAAATCTCTCGATTGAGCCGCAGACCGTCACCGCGATGATCGGGCCTTCTGGGTGTGGCAAGTCTACTTTCGTTCGCTGCCTCAATCGCATGCATGAGGAGGTGCCAGATGCTCGCGTGAAAGGCACCGTATTGGTTGATGGTTTCGACATTTACGCCCGGTCCATCAACCCAAGGCAAGTGCGCCAACATGTCGGCATGGTCTTCCAACAGCCGAATGTCTTGCCCACCCGCAGCATTTTTGACAATGTGGCGATGGGGCCTCGCATCAATGGCATGGCATATGGCTCCGCTCTGATAGAATTGGTAGAAAGTAGCCTGCGGCAAGCGGCGTTGTGGGATGAGGTAAAAGATCAGCTTCATATACCGGCCACCCAATTGTCGGGCGGGCAGCAGCAGCGACTTTGCATCGCTCGCGCGCTTGCGAACAAACCGCAGATTATCCTGATGGATGAGCCTTGCTCCGCCCTTGATCCTATCTCTACCCTGCAAATAGAGGATCTTATCGAAGAACTCAAGCAAACCTATACCATCATCATTGTGACGCATAACATGTCACAAGCAGCGCGTGTAGCGGACCGCACCGTATTTTTTCTCCTTGGAAAATTGATCGAAGAAGGAGAAACCTCGGAACTGTTCTCTCATCCACAAAAGAAAGAAACTGAGGATTATATTTCGGGGCGTTTTGGGTGATGGAACGAAAAGGGTGGGCATAAAAATTGTGTAATACATATGGGCGTTGTTGGGCAAAGTCCGTACAATTATTCAGCTAGAATCGAGGATCGAGCTGTTATGAATGCTTCAGCAGATATACATGGAGATGGAAGTGCTGTATTTCCCGAGGGCGCGAACATTTTTTCGCGTAAAGTAGCACGCAGTGGGCACATTTCCTATGAGGGTCGTCCATACTTTATTAGCAAAGCACTAGCTGGCCGCTATATCCGACTCGTGGTACTTGCTGATCGTTTGATCGTCGATGCATCTATTCCATTACACAAAGAGTATCCACTGGTGTAAAATAAAGTGGTGTCTGCTTGAGAATACCCTTAGAGGAGGTGTAATGGAGACTAGTCTCAATAGATCCCAACAGTCGCCGATTGAGCAATCAGGGGCTAGCCGTACTCCTGTTAACGACCCAACCGCCGCGCTGGAGGAAAAGGTGAGCGGAGATTTTGATCCGCGCAAGAATCTGAATCCTGATGCGCAGATTAAAATACAAGTCAAGAATTTAAATTTCTACTATGGTGCCAAGCAGGCGCTGTACGATGTTTCGTTGCCAATACGAGAGCACCAGGTAACGGCGCTGATTGGCCCTTCAGGTTGTGGTAAATCAACCTTTTTACGCACACTCAATCGCATGAATGACCTCATTCCTGGTACGCGTACAGAGGGTGAGGCTATTATGGATGGACGGAACATTTACGATTCAGCGATCGATGTGATTTCTTTACGCCAGCGCATTGGTATGGTATTCCAGCGTGCTAATCCATTCCGGAAATCGATCTTTGACAATGTTGCCTATGGCCTGCACATCCAGAGGAAATCCAGGCAAGCTATTCAGGAGACAGTCGAACGGAGTTTGAGGGAGGCAGCCCTCTGGGATGAGGTAAAAGACCGTTTGAGAGCCTCTGCGCTTGGGCTATCGGGTGGACAGCAGCAGCGCCTGTGTATTGCGCGCGCCCTGGCGGTGAAGCCAGAAGTGCTGCTCATGGACGAACCCTGTTCATCGCTTGACCCGATCGCCACGCTCAAAATCGAGGAATTAATCACCGAGTTGAGCAGAGAATATACAATCGTGATAGTGACGCACAATATGCAGCAGGCGGCGCGCGTATCACAGTATACAGGTTTCTTCCTGGTTGGAAAGCTGATCGAGTATGCTCCAACAGTCGATATCTTTGAACGTCCAAAGAGGAAAGAGACCGAGGATTATGTCAGTGGGCGTTTTGGTTAATAGCTATAATTGTAGTGGGCTGGAGGGGAGTTAGTTGTGGCACGCAAGATTTTAGTCGTTGACGATGAATCAGTGTTAGTAGAGACGATCGCCTATAATCTGGAGCAGGCGGGATACCAGGTTATTACGGCAGCGGATGGTATAAGTGCGCTGCAAGCCGCGCACCGCGAACTGCCAGACCTCATTATCCTGGATATCATGCTACCAGAAATGGATGGATTAGAGGTTTGTCGCCAGTTGAGGCGTGAGAGTGGTACTGCTACGACGCCAATTATGATGCTTACGGCCAAGGGCGATGAAATTGATAAAGTAGTCGGGCTGGAGGTCGGAGCGGATGATTATGTGACGAAACCCTTTGGACGACGTGAATTGCTGGCGCGTGTACGCGCTTTGCTGCGGCGTGCCGACTACACGCCTGTTGAGGCTGAAAAGCCTGCGCAGGAGGGTGCAAACGGGGCCTCAAGGGCCAATCGCGAGCTGGTGGCCGGTCCGCTGCGCATTGACCTGGCCGGGCGGCGTGTCAACTGCCGGGGCCAGGAGTTGGATCTGCAGCCCAAACAGTTTGAATTGCTAACGTACCTGGTGCGTAACCGGGGGACGGTGTTGACTCGTGACCAGTTGCTTCACAACGTGTGGGGTTATGATTACGCGGGAGATACGCGCACAGTCGATGTACATGTGCGCTGGCTGCGTGAGAAGCTGGAGGAGGACCCGGCGAATCCCCGCCTGATTCAGACTGTACGCGGTGTAGGCTATTGCTTTAGATGGTAAGGTATATGTATGGAGAGGAGTTGGAGCATAGCAATTTTACCCCAGCTCTTTTTATTTTGTCCCGCGGCCGTCCCGTTTTGATGAAATGCTAAGATGTACGTTCTTTCTAATTGAGTGATACAAAGTGATACAATAGGAATGGGTTACCAAAAGTAGGACCCTGGTACGGGAGAAAAGACGATGCCATTTATGGGAATAGATATTCTACCAATTGCAATAACCATCTTCTGGATATGGATGCTTGTCGACTGCATCACAAATCAAAACCTCAGAGGCGGAAGCAAGATATTCTGGCTGCTGGTTATTTTCTTTAGCCACATTATCGGCGCTGTGATTTACTTTTTTATGCGGTGCACGCAAAAAAATCCGGTTACGGCGTTTACCTATTACTATCAACAAATTCGTACATTTATCAGGCAAAGCGCGGCGCAGCCAACACCACCACGGCAAGCGTATACTTACAATGAGTACCAGCAGGGGTACCAGGCGCGACAGACGCCAGAGCAGCCGGTACAACCAGTACAATACCAGCCGCAGGAGCCTCCACTTTATACTCCACCTAAGGCTGAGTATGACGAACAACTGACCATTCCGTATCCAGAGATGCCGCAACAGAAATAGCGGGGAGTAACATATCAAGCCCCTGATGAAGTCATTTCGTGTGGTATCATGGGAGTGAAATGTGTATTATCGTTCTTCCCTCATAAAGGAGCCAAGCTTGTCGCGTTTAACCTCACAACTGACACTCGCCCCAGAAGCTGCTATCGATTTACATATGCATACGACCTACAGCGATGGTCGCTGGCCCGCGCAACAACTAATTGATTTCCTTGCCAACGAAGCTTATGACCTTGTTGCGGTGACCGATCACGATCGCGTTGATATGGTTGCCAGTATTCAGGACCTTGCTGCCGAGAAGAATCTGCCCGTTCTTGCCGGGGTGGAAATGAGCACTCAGTGGAAGGGCAAGATGGGACATATGCTCTGTTACGGTTTTGACCCTGAAGACAATTACTTGCGCGAGATCACCGAGGATGTCGTGCGCTTGCAGCTGGTAAATACCCAGGAGGTGCATGATGAACTCTTGCATCGTGGGTATGAATTTCCTCGCGAGGCGGAGGTATTAGCCGAGAATGGCGGTAAATTGCGGAGGCCGGTGGATAATGGCCGGCTTTTACGTGAACATGGCTATGCTCCCGATTGGCAAACCGCGATGAAGATGATACGCGAGGCGGGTTTTCGCTCCATTATGGCCGATATGGGGGAAACTGTGGATGCTGCGCACCGCAGTGGTGCGGTTTGCTTGATAGCTCACCCTGGTCGCCGCGAACAGAGCTTCACGTTTTATGATATTGACTTGCTCGATGAATTGCGCGCCGGGATACCGATAGATGGCATCGAGGTCTACCATCCTTACCATAGTCCTGAGATCGTGAAAGCGTACCTGGAATATGTGCGCAAGCATCACTTGCTGCTGAGCACCGGCTCTGACTCGCATGGTATACCCGGGCGTATGCCTGTGAAACATCGCGCTGAAATTAGCCGGGAGTTGCTTGAACGGGTGGGCATTCTTGTGAAATAGTAGTTGATTGCATGGAGATAATAAGACGCACCGGGCTGCACGCGGTCCGGTGCGTCTTGTTGTCTCACGTTATTTCAAATACCAGTCGGTTGTAGTGATGCCCTGGGGGTAATGGACTGTTTTGAGGATCACTCCACCCGGGTTAGAGAAATTGGTGATGGGCCTGCCTTGTTCGGCCAGGAGCAGACTATCGTGCCAGATGGGAGCGGCACCGTCGACGCCTGTGACGTTCACCATAGGTGAGTTGTCGTTATTGCCTGCCCAGACGCCCATGACGTAGTCTGTTGTATAGCCGACCGTCCAGTTATCTTTGAAGTCGCTGGATGTGCCTGTCTTGGCAGCGGCGGGGCGAACAATGCCACGGTGCCCCGCGTAGCATTGTTGACGACTGTTGGAGTAGAGTTGCAGGACGTTGCAATCAAAGAACTCGTAGAGACGAGATTTGTTGTCGCTGAGTACATTCGTCATTATGTAAGCGACTTGCTTACTGATGACACGCTTGCCCACCGGGGCGAACTGATAGATCAGGCGCCCCTGAGTATCCGTCACTGTATCGATGGCATGTGGGGTGACTCGTACGCCGCCATTGGCGAAAACGCCGAAGGCGGAGGTCTGGTCGAGCAAGTGAATGCCGAGGGTTCCAAGCACCATGGTGTAATTGGGTGATCCCACGTAGCTGGTAATGCCCATAGCTTGCGCAGTTTGCAGGGCATCGTCCACACCGACTCTCGTGAGCAGCTTTACCGCTGGCACGTTAAATGAATTCTGCAGGGCATAGCGGAATGAAACCAGGCCGTGGTAACGCAGATCGTAGTTATGCGGCGTATAAGCGGGCAGACCGCAGCACATTTGTATACTCAGCGGGGTATCGAAGACGGGCATACCAGGACTGATGCCTTTGGCGAAGGCTGTCGCATAAATGTATGGCTTGAATGATGAACCTGATTGGCGGTAGCCCTGGGTCGCGACATCGAAAGCCCCGTAGCGCGGGTTATTGGGATCAATGTTGCCGAGCAGCGTGCGAATATCACCGTTGTGGAAGTCGATCATGACGACGGCTGCGTTAGACATGTGGTGCTTGGCAGCCAATTCGGCAATGTGCTTCCGGGCTATCTTCAATATCTGGTTCTGGAGTGGTAAATCGAGGGTTGTCGAGACGACGAGGCCGGAGCGCGAAAGGTCAGTGAGCTTCAAATGCAATGCCTGGGCCAATTCGTTCATGGCATAGTTAGCGAAATGCGGCGCCTTGTCGTTGTGAATGATGCCATGATGCAGGAAATGTGGCTTTTGTATTTCGGCAAGCGCGGCCCGTTCCTGGAAAGGAGTGATATAACCCTGCAGGCGCATTTGTAGCAGGACGGCTTGTGTGCGCACAAGCGCGGCTTTGGGATGTAAATATGGGTCGCGCAGGCTGGGATTGCTAGGAATACCGGCGAGCGTCGCAGCCTGAGCAAGGTCGAGCTGCGCCGCGGCGCTTGTAGTGGGAGTATCTTGTAAGTTGAAATAGACGAATGCCGCTGCTTCGGCTCCGTATGCTTGCTCACCATAATAGATGGTGTTCAGGTACATCGTGATTATCTGTTCCTTGGTGAAACGCCGTGTGACATCTGGCGCCAGGATGATCTCCTGCAGTTTGCGTATGGCGGTATCCTGGTCGCCGACGATGGCGTTTTTAATGAGTTGTTGGGTGATGGTACTGCCACCGGAGACGATATGTCCGTGTGTCAGGTTGTCCAATGCCGCACGAACTATGCCGGTGATATCGAAGCCTTGATTGGCCCAGAAGGTCTGGTCTTCAATGGCAACCTCGGCATGAACGAGGTTGGGTGAGATGTTTGAAAGCGGCACAGTCGTTTGTAGCCCCTGATCGACCGCCTGGTAGAGGAGGGTGCCATATTTGTCGTACATCTTCAGGCTGTCTTTGGGCAGGATGTCGGGCAGGGTGGTAACTTGCTGCTGGAAGCGAGTGTGGGTTGCATTCACGGCAGCTGTGAAGGTCGCCAGGAGTGTAGCGAGGATAACGATGGCGGCCAATATTGCTGTGGCCATGGGCAGCAGCGTCCACTGTGTACCGATACGATCGACGGCAAGAAATTGCAGGTTTGTGCGATGCAGCTTTTTGCGCTTGATATGACGCTTTGTGCGCCATCCCCTGGGATTTGGATTGAGATGTGGAGCAGGATAATAGACGCCTCGAACAGTATTTATAGGGCGCTCGTCGAGCTTTTGCGCTGCTGCGGCACGACTGCGCTCAGGAAGTTTCGCGGGCGCTCTTGGATTATCAACGTCTTGCATAGGTTCCCCCTTTTTTCTTTCCCCCTCAACTTGATTGCTTAGAATCAATAATGGAACGGCGTAGGAAGACCAGACATAACAGTATGAGACAAATGGGCCGCATACAATAGACATTGGAAACAAGGAGTCAGCGAAATAGATGAGTTATAGTTTATGAAATATTTGTTTAAAGGCTCTATAAGCTGAGCAAATATCATCTTTTTTTTGCTGACTTATAAGGTCGGAATTTGTGGCGTAACGGCAGCAATATGTTGTTGTTGCGGTTACGGAGACATGTTCCTCTCTTTTACACGTTTGCAATCTGGTAGAGGTGACAAATTTGGCGAAGGATGTAAAGCATTTCCCCTAATATATTGTAACGAAAATCTATATAAAATGCAACTGTGATTTTACCACCAGCCGTCGGCGGGTTGTCCTGGTGATGGTGGATTGTAGGCGAAACTGTAGACGCTGGGGCAGTAGGGTTGTGCCGCCGATGTGTCACCACCGGGTTCGGGAGCAGGCGTATTTGCGCCGGGGAACGGCGATTGTTGCGCGAAGGTTGGGACTGTGCCGGGGATGAACCAGTCGGTTGTTTTGACACCGTCGGGGTAGGTGACGGTTGCCTGTTGTAGTCCGCCGGGATTGGTGAAGTCGCGGATGGGATGTCCCTGTTCGGCAACAAGCATCGAGTCGTGCCAGATGGGGGCAGCTCCCTGGACGCCGGTCACCTGGTACATTGGTGAATTATCGTCATTGCCTGCCCACACGCCCATGACGTAATCCGTGGTGTAGCCGACCGTCCAGTTATCGCGGAAATTCTGGGTTGTGCCGGTCTTGGCGGCAGCGGGACGAACGATGCCACGGTTGCCTCTATAACAACTGGTCTGCGAATTGGAGTACAGTTGCAGCACGTTGCAGTCAAAGAATTCAGGGATGCGCGCGGTGTTGTCGCTCAGCACGCTGGTCATCATATAGGCCAGTTGCGGGCTGATAACGGGTTTGCCCGGGTCAGGCTGGTGATCGTAGATCACGGTGTTGGTCGTGGCTGAGACAACCTTGTTGATGGCATAGTAGTTGACGTGTACCCCACCATTGGCAAAGGTGCCCATGGCCGAGGTGTGGTCGATGAGACGGATGCCCAGACCGCCGAGGACGAGCGAATAGCCGGGGGTACCTTCGTAGCTGGTGATGCCCATCTCTTTCGCGGTCTCCATGGCGGCGGGGATGCCGACATGGCGCAACACGCGTACGGCTGGCACGTTCAGAGAGTTTTGAAGGGCACAGCGCAAGGTCATATGGCCGTGATAGCTCAAGTCATAGTTTGTTGGCGAATAGTATGGTGGGTCTCCGCCGAAATTATTGATAGTGGTAGGCTCGTCCGAGATAGCCTGTGCCGGTGATGATCCCTGCTTGAAGGCAGTCACATAGACGTAGGGTTTGAAAGAGGAACCGGGTTGGCGGTAGCCCTGGGTGGCAACGTCAAACTGCCCGTTGATGGCATTGTTGTTGTAATCAATGCTGCCGAGCAGGGAGATAATGGCTCCGGTGTGGAAGTCGATCAGCACCTCTGCCGCGTTTGTCAGGTGGTGGGCGGCGCGCAATTCGGCGATGTGTCTCTGGGCTATCTTCTGTATTTTATCCTGCAATTTGACGTCCAGCGTGGTGTAGACGATCATGCCGGAGCGCGATAGCTGGCTGCGATCTTTGAGATTGAATTGCTTGACAAGCTGGTCCAGTACGAAATTGGAAAAATGCGGCGCGCGGTCGACCAGGCTGGGGGCCGTTTTAAGGAAGTGGGGATCTAGCGCCTCTTTGAGAGCGTCGAGCGCCTCCACTCTGGTGATATATTGCTGGCCCACCATCAGACCAAGTACGCTTTTAAGGCGCCCAAGGGAGGCTTGAGGATGGAGCAACGGATCGTAGGCGGAGGGATTACCGGGAATACCAGCGAGAATGGCTGCCTGGGCAAGGTCCAGTTGCAGCGCGGCTGGTTGGCCTGGTTTATCTTCTAGCCCAAAGTAGACGGTGGCGGCAGCATCGATGCCATAGGCCTGGTGGCCGTAATAGATGCTGTTGAGATACATTTCCAGGATATCGTGTTTTGTATAGAGATCGTTGATCTGGGGTGTCAGCACGACCTCTTCGAGTTTGCGTATGAGTGAAGGCTGGTTGCCCACAATCAAATTCTTAATTAGTTGTTGGGTGATGGTGCTGCCACCTTCTACGACCTTTCCGCTGCGGAGATCATCGATGGCGGCGCGCAGTATGCGCAGGATGTCGATGCCTTGATTGGTCCAGAAGTTCTTGTCTTCGGTGGCAATGGTGGCATTTTTCAAGACGGGCGCGACCTCGTCGAGCGGCACTGTTGTATGGATGCCCTGGTCGGCCATTTGCATCAAGGGCACGCCCTTGCTGTCGTACATCTTGAGGTTGTCGCGCGGTAAGAGGTCACGCAGGGTCACGACGCTATGTTCGTATTTTTTCTGTGTGTCAGTGTAGAAGCGATAGGCGACGACGGCGCCAGCAGAGCCTACTGAAAGGAAGAGAAGGAGCAGCACGAGGGCGATGATACCGAGGGTGCTCCAGAGGCGGCGGCGAGCGCGGTATTCTGAGGCACGGGCGGCGCGCAGGTGTTTACGTGAGAGATAGCGCATTACTTTGCGCCGCCGCCATTTCTTTGCCGCTGCTGTTCCGCGTGGTTTTGGCCTGGTTGGGAGCCATGGGACGACATTGCTCGCGATGACTGGAGGGCTAGCAAGAGGAGCTGCCACGCTGGTAACAGGGATGGGTGTTTCGCGCAGCGGTTGAGTGCTCGCGGCGGCGCTCTGGCGGTGTTTGAGGATGTCGCGTGTCAGGCCGCTGTTCCAGGGAGAGTAAAGGGGCTGGTACTCGTCTATGTCACCATCCAGGGGCGACCGGAGGAGATCGTCCCTACCGTGGTCCGAGGGAGAGTTGTCGTTGTTTTCATGAGGGTCGGGGGTTTCGTTGGTTTGTGGTGGAGGGGTATCCGGGTTGTGTGTTGTTGGTATAGGTGTAAGAGGGTCTGGTGTGGGTTCATCGTCATTGTTGTGCATGGTTTCGACTATGTCGGCGTAGGTCTGGCGTTTGGTGATGCGAGCGCTGCGCATACGCCTGCGCGCGAGGTAGGCCAGGGCCCTCTGTTGCCGTGGGGTAAGTGTGATGTCTGCTGGTGTGGTGGGTTCTGAGTCAGGATAGTTTTCGTCATCTGCTATAGAGGGTGTTTCGTTGATAGTTATAGAAACGGACTCTGCCAGGTCCGTGGTATCGTCTGTCTTTTGATTGTTATTGGCTATCGGGGGGTCTGCTGGCATGGCGATTACCCTCTAGTTATGGTTGCTGATTGCATATACAACATAACATATGTTGGAGTGGTTACACAACAGTTTGGGGTGGTTGGGCTGCTTCGATGAGGGCGGGCAGAATTTCGTTGGTGAGGGCTTGTATCTGGCGGAGGCTTTCGGCCCAGGGGATGTCATGGTGGTCGCGGGAGCCGCGGATTTCTGCGAGCTGTAGCACGCTTTCGTCCACGATGTTACGGAAGTAGAGAAAGGCGCGGACAGCGTCGGCGACGGGGACCTGTGAGGTACAGGTAATTGAGCCGTACTCACGTCCAAGTTGGATGGCTTCTTGCCGCATTTCCTCGGATGAAGCGCTATTGGTGAGCGCGCGCAGGAGAAGCTCGAGGACGCGCCGTCCCAGGAGGCGATAGGCTTCGCGGGCCGCGTCGTTGAAGTGCTGGTACCAGGGGAGGTTATTGAGGGTGCCGTCGGTAAAGGCGAAGCGCACACGGCCCAGGACGCTCTGCACGAGTAGTTGCGCGGCGGGATTGTGCTTATGTTCGGCTTCCCTTTGGAGGCGTGCCTCGATATCCGCGCGCCGGAAGCGGCGGTGTCCACCGTTTGTGCGACGCGACGGCAGTTCGTTGCGATCTGCCCAGAGCCGCACTGTTGCCGGGTGCATACCCAGCATGTCGGCGACTTGCCGCAAACTTAACCAGTCTTCCCCTGTTTGTGATGACGACATGGCAGACATCTCACTCTTCCGGTTTGACCGG
>JBGQJX010000070.1:0-12726 GCA_041499255.1 Ktedonobacteraceae bacterium
AGCTAGAACAGCAGCTTTTGAACATGCTGTTGAAAAAGTTGGCACCGGGGGAGGTATTGGCGCAACTGCCCGTTTATAGCACGGCTGTTACAGCGGATAATCCAGTGGGAACGCAAGCTAGTAGGGTAACAGTCAAAGTGACCGTCTCTACAAGTGTTATCGTATATAATGGCGCCAATGCCAGGAATCTTGCTATTCAGTTGCTGAGTGGGAAGGCAGCGCAGACGCTGGGGAGTGGCTACGTGCAACGGGGGTCTCCCTATGTAGGGGTCCCTCATGTATTTCAGCAAGGGAAGAATGGGGTGGTTTATCTGAGCGTGCTGGTGCGCGAGGCCTGGGTTTATGCCTTCTCGACACAACAATTGGACCAGTGGAAACAATCGATCAGGGGAGCAACGCTTAAAGCCGCGCTGGCATATTTAAACGCTCAAGCGGGCGTGGAGGCAGTACAGATTCATCTACCCTTTGGCACTGATCATTTTCCTACAACTGTTGATCAGATTAAGATTCTGGTGATGTAAGTGAGCAGGATGCAGGGCGAGAGAGAGGTTTGTGCGAGAGGGCGAGCACAAGGCAGGGCGAGCACTATGGACGTGGTGTGGCGTTGCATAAGCTGGTAGGAATAAGCAGGAGGGACGAATAGGTTTTTATGAATGATAAGACAGAGCATGTTATGGGCGAGATGCGTTATTTTACGTCCATCCTTGAATTGATGGGAAATACTCCGCTGGTGCGCCTGAACCGGGTGGCCAGTGGTGTGCCGCCGCTCGTTTTAGCAAAGATGGAGATGTTCAATCCGGGCGGAAGTGTGAAGGATCGCATCGGGCTGCCGTTGATTGAATACTGTGAGAGGCTTGGGTTGCTGCGTCCCGGCGGCACGATCGTCGAACCAACCAGCGGTAATACGGGGCATGGGCTGGCGATAGCGGCGGCGATCAAGGGTTATCACTGTATATTTGTGATGACCGATAAGGTGAGTGAAGAGAAGCGCAGTCTCTTGCGAGCGTATGGCACCGAGGTGGTGATTTGTCCCAGCAGTGTTACTCACGAGTCGCCAGAGCACTATAAAAATGTGGCTCACCGGCTGGCTGAAGAGATTCCTGGAGCGTGTTGCCCTGATCAATATTCCAATCCTGCCAATCCTATGACGCACTATAGCACCACTGGTCCCGAGATATGGAGAGACACGGCAGGACGTATTACTGCATTTGTGGCGGGGATCGGCACCGGTGGCACGATTTCCGGGACGGGTCGCTATCTGAAAGAACAGAACCCGCAGATAAAAGTGATTGGCGCTGATCCTCCCGGCTCGGTCTACTCTGGCGATCAGCCTGGCCCATACAAAGTTGAGGGAATTGGGATGGAGTTATTCCCAAAGAATTACGACCCCTCGGTTGTCGACGAGGTAATTCGTATCGAGGATCGTCACTCATTCTACTGGGCGCGCAGGCTGGCGCGTGAAGAGGGTATCCTGACTGGCGGGTCGGCTGGTACTGCGCTAGGGGCAGCTCTCGCGTACTCACGACGTCTAACTGCCAATGACGTGGTGGTGGTTTTACTGCCGGATACCGGTCGTGGCTATCTGAGTAAACAGTTTAACGATACGTGGCTACGAGAGAATGATATGCTTGTACAGAGCGAGACGACAGAACCGACTTTACGCGATGTGCTGACTTATCGCCGCAGCCATACGCGAACGATGCCCCTGGTCGTCAGTGTGAGTCCAAACGATTCGATAGCGGACGCGGTAGAATTGTTGCGCCGCTACGGGATCAGCCAAACGCCCGTAGTGGACAATGGTCACATGGTGGGGAGCCTCACCGAAAATCTGCTGCTGCACTATTTCTCCAGTGGTGAATCGCTGGCAGCGACGGCGGTGCGCAATATCCAGGGGCCGCCATTTCCTGAATTGCAAGCTGACGCACTGGCGCAGGAGTCTTATACCCTCTTCAGTAGCGGGCAATCGGCGGTGGCTGTGATGAGTGGTGATACGCTGGAAGGCATTGTAACGAAAAGCGACTTGTTGGAGTTCTGGGCGCATAATCGTAGTGGAAAGTAGATATGTTGACACAAGAGAAGGACGGCTCGTGGCCGTCCTTCTCTTGTGTCAACGAGGATGCAGTATGAAACATTATGAAGTTTTCGAGCATACGGCAGATGTTGGGCTGCATGCCTATGGGAATACATTGTCGCAACTTTTTATTCATGCGGCACAGGGTATGGAGAGCCTGATGGTCGCACCGGAACAGATACGCATAGAGGTCAAGCGCGAGGTTGCGGTAAACGGGCATGATGAAATCTCGTTGTTGATCGCGTGGCTCAACGAACTGATCGTACTGTTTGATACTGAATACCTGCTTTTCAAAGAATTTGAGATCGACGACATCACGAAAACCCACGTGCAGGGGCGCGCTTATGGCGAACCTTACGACGCCGGGCGCCACGATCTGAGTAGCGCAATCAAGGCTGTTACCTGGCACGAGGCTGCTGTGGAACGGACGCCAGAGGGTTACAAGGCTCGTATTATCTTCGACATTTAGGCTGACTACGTGTGGGGTCTTCCCGATAGTGATGATTTTGTGTGAGTAGCATAGATGATTGTGATAGCTTTGTGGTATCGATGGTTTATCTTCCAAAGTGGAGAGTTCTGCGATCCTGGTATGATGATGGTTGCAGACGGAAGCTCGTGCAGAGAAATTGGGAGTTGAGTTCGAATGGCAGGGACATTGACAGCAGGAAGCCTGCTTAGCGGGCGTTATCGCATTGTTCAACTGATGGGCGAAGGTGGGTTTGGGGCTGTCTATAGAGCAACCGATGAGCGTTTTCAAGGTGCTCGTGATGTTGCCATTAAGGAGATGAGCGATGCGAAACTGAACTCCAGTGAGCGAGAGCTGGCGCTCGAAGATTTTCGGCGAGAGGCTAACTTGCTGGTGCAGTTGAGTCATCCCAATCTACCGCATGTGAGTGATTTTTTTGAAGAGGATGGCAAAGCTTACCTGGTGATGGAGTTCATAGAGGGGAAAACTCTGGAGCAGGAACAGGAGGATTCACAGGGCCCACTGGATGATACCCTGGTGATGGGGTGGGCGCTGCAACTCTGTGATGTTTTGTCCTATCTACATAACCGCCCGCAGCCGATTATTTTTCGTGATATAAAGCCATCGAATGTGATGGTGACTATAGATAACCAGCTAAAACTGATTGATTTTGGTATCGCGCGTGTGTTCAAAGCGTCTGCAACGAGAGACACAGCACTTTTGGGATCGCAGGGCTATGCTCCACTAGAACAATATGGAAGGGGTCAGAGCGATCCGCGTTCGGATATTTATGCATTAGGGGCAACACTGTATCAGATGTTGACAGGGAGTGTTCCTGCCGATGCGCCCTCACGTCGCATCAATCCGGAGGTGTTTGTCAGGCCACGCCAGCTCAATCCGCGTATTTCCGAAGCACACGAAGAAATCATTCTCACGGCGATGGAGCAGGACCCGGCAGAGCGCTTCCAATCAATAGATGCAATGCGTAATGCGATTCTCGCAGAAGGAGCGCAGTCGCCAGGCAAGCGTTCTTCCGGGGCTCCTGTGACATCGCCGTATATTACGCAAAACATCCCTCCAGAGCCTACATCTCAATCTAGTGAGCCTGTGCCTGATTCTATCAAGACCACGTTTGAGCGTACTATTCTTCCGCTGGCCATAGATATTGGTACAACGATTTACCAGGCGGTAAAGGAGCGCAGCTCTAGTGGTACTACGGGGAACGGTAGTAGGACGGAGCAGGCCCCTCACTATGCCGGGTATGCACAGCAACAAGGACAGAAAATGGAAATGGCACCACTTACTTCCCAAGTTCAGGAGCCTGTCGCTCGCAAAGCGTCATCTTCAGATAACGTTTTTGTTGGTTTCATCAGGGTAATATACCACCTTCTCGGATTGATCAGTACTATCATTGTATTGCTCCTTATAGCACATTTCATATTCACCTTTTTCGGCCTCTCTATGGGGGAGTTTTCTTCGTGGGTTAACGATCTAAGTACGCCACTTATCGCGCCCTTTGGCAATATTCTCGTTCCGTTTCATCCTTCGTCCGCGGCAAACTATATGGTTGATGTTTCAGCAATAGTTGCTTTCGTGGTCTATTCAATAGGCTTCGGGCTTATTCGTGGCCTACTAAAACTGCTTACGAAGCGATAGTGATGATGCTTGTGTGGAAAAAAAGCTTCCCTCTGATGAAGAAAGTATATTGTCAGGGCTGTATTTTCTTTTGGCTGGCTCTGTTATACTGGAGGCGTCGTGGAGGGAAGAAATCAGCACAAGAAAGAGAGGACGTGCATGGGCGAAAAAATCCCCTTGGAGCGTGTGGACAGCAATCGTTGGCGCATCCCGCGGAGTTATAATGCGGAAATGCGCGTACCTGGGATGGTCTACGCAGACGATGAATTGATAGAACAGATACTGTCGGATAACGCGCTGCAGCAGGTGGCGAATGTAGCAACTTTACCGGGTATTGTGGGCTATTCACTGGCAATGCCGGATATCCACTGGGGCTACGGCTTTCCTGTTGGGGGCGTGGCCGCGACAGATGCAGAAGGCGGAGTGGTATCTCCAGGCGGTATTGGCTTTGATATCAACTGCGGCGTTCGCTTGCTGGCGACGGACCTGTTGTACGAGCAGATTCGTGGAAAAGCCGACAAGCTTGCTGACGAACTGTTTAACAACCTGCCATCTGGAGTTGGGGGCGAGGGAATGCGCGATCTGAGTGTCGCTGAGATGCGCAGTGTGATGGTACGTGGCTCGGCGTGGGCGATAGATAATGGCTACGGCTTTGCCGATGACCTGGAGGTCACCGAGGAATATGGTTGTTTAGCCGGGGCTGATCCCGATGCTGTATCGGAGACAGCAGTACGACGGGGTATGAAGCAGCTTGGCAGCCTGGGCTCGGGAAACCACTTCTGCGAGGTACAGAAGGTCGAACACATTTACGATAAAGAGGTGGCCAATGTGCTGGGAATAGGGCAGGAAGGCCAGATCGTGGTAACGATTCACTGCGGAAGTAGGGGATTTGGGCATCAGATCGCGGAAGATTATGTGAAGCTGGCGGAGTCAAAACAGAAGGACTATGGCTTTCACCTGGTTGATCGCCAATTATCCTGCCTGCCTTTGCAGTCCGAAGAAGGGAAGGCGTACCTTTCGGCGATGGCGTGTGGCGCGAACTTTGCCTGGGCGAATCGCCAGTTGCTTATGCATGGTGTGCGCCAGGCCTTCGCGAGCGTCTTTGGGCGTAAGGCGCGAGCAAAAGATGTGCCGATGGTCTACGACGTGTGTCACAATATTGCCAAGATGGAGGAGTATGAGGTGGATGGGAAGATGCAGCGGGTTTGTGTGCATCGTAAGGGAGCGACTCGCGCTTTTCCGAGCGGAAACATGGCAATTCCTGAAAAGTATCGCGCCGTGGGACAGCCTGTGCTGATTCCCGGAGACATGGGCCGATATTCATTTGTGCTGGTGGGCGCGGAGGGCGCGATGGAGCAGAGCTTTGGTAGTTGTTGTCATGGAGCAGGGCGACGCCAGAGTCGCACGGCGGCCAAGAAGTCGATGAGCAGCAAGGATTTATTGAACCAGTTGGAGGCACGGGGGGTGACGATACGTGTGCACAGCAAGAACCTGTTGACGGAGGAGGCCCCGCAGGCCTATAAAGATGCGCAGCAGGTGGTGAACGTAGTGCATAACGCGGGGCTAGCGAAGCTTGTGGCGCGGTTGAAGCCGGTAATTGTGGTGAAGGGGTAATGAATGGTTTGACGCTTTTTGGCGCATGCGCGGTGGCAATTATGTTGCTCTCCTACGCCTTTGAGCAGCGTTCGCCCTGGTGGGTGCTGGTTTTTGCGCTGGCCTGCGCGGCATCTTCCTTGTATGGATGGCTTGCTGGTACCTGGCCGTTCGGGGTGGTTGAAGGTATCTGGGCTCTGGTGGCTTTTCGTCGTTGGTGGCGGCGACGTTAAGGGGCTTGTTGCTTGTGATGGCTACCAGGCTTCCTAATTTATGCAGTCAAGCGGTATATCTCTCCTAAAGTGCACTTTGCCCAAAGTAGTGTCGTGACCCATGTTTTCAGGTTACGAGCGAATAAAGAGCATGATGAAGGAGTGAGATATGTATGCCAACAGTGTTGCGAGTTGATGGTTTTCGGTTTTTCTTTTATAGCAATGAGGGAAACGAACCGGCGCACATTCATGTACAAAAAGCAGAGAAATACGCTAAGTTCTGGCTGAATTCTATTCAAGTAGCCGAGTCAATAGGCTATAATAGTAAAGAACTACAACGGATACAGAACATTATTACGGAACATTGGGAACTACTCCAGGAGGCATGGAATGAGCATTTCACCCAATAAGATAGCGCAGGCAAAAAATCTCTATTTTGATGTAGAGCGGATACATGTACTTCTTTCCGATGGCCGCGAGATTAGCGCTCCTCTCGAATGGTTTCCACGCCTGCGAAAGGCTACTGATGAACAACGCCAACAATGGGAATTGATTGGTGGTGGTGTAGGAATCCATTGGGAGGCCATTGACGAAGATATCTCTGTCGCTGGCCTGCTAGGGTTGCCGAATGATTAACTGGAAGGTTGCTTTCTTCTCCTTATAGATCTGGGGCAGTCAGGCCATGCATACCAAGCGTGAGGGAAAGTTCTCCTCCGTGGTGCAGGTCATGCTCGATGACGTGCCAGATGATCCATTGGCGTGAGACCGTGCCACTCCGTCGCATAAAAGTTTGTTCCAGGTCGGAGTGGGTCCAGCGTGTTAAACAATGCTGAATCATTTGCCAGGTGATTTCAAGCCCTTTTACCAGTTCGGAGGCGCTGCGGGCAGGCGCGCCATCGTCGTCCCACGCTACCATGGGGGCAAGGTCTGTGCTGCCCTCGCCCATGAGGTTGTGGAACCACCAGACGCGAGCAGAAATGATGTGGGCGGCGATAACTCCAATTGAGCGAAGATGTGGCGCGGAACTCAGGGCAAGCTGGTCGGCTGAAAGAGGGGCAATGGCTTTGGCCAGGAGGTCTTGATAGGCGTCCCAGCCTTTGTAGTAGGATAGCAGAGCAGGTTGATTATCGTTCATTTGTGGGGTCCTTTCTTATCGGATTTCTGATGGCAGGATATCGCGCGCTCCTCTAATGTGAGCTAGGCACTCCGCCCAGGGCGACCACCGCCCCGCCTAGGGCGACCCAAGGGTCGCCCCTACTATATTGCGATGTAGGTTTTTTGTACGTTGGCTATCCTGTGATGGCTGACCAGAAGATGCCGGGAACTTTCCAGGGTGATGGTGATGCTTCTAAAGCGACGAGTTTGGGAAAGACCTTGCGGGCAGTCTTGCCGCGGGTGACAAACCAGGGCGGAGTTGGTGTGCTGCGGAAGGGCGCGCGAAGCACAGATTTTTGTGGGCGAGAGAACATAAGGGTGTTGTGTACGACGCCGGTGCCGGATTGGATATCGTCGATCGTGTGGCCTGGGAAAGCTCCCCAGGTAGTGACACAGATGGCGAAGCCGGTGCCCGCCCAATAATTTACGCCTATTGTGCCGTAGCGCAGGTTGGCGACAGCACGCTCCACGGCTGCCGCGGTGGCCGGGTCTTTCAGCGAGGCAGGATGGACGATGATGGTGGCGTTGAGCGTGCCCCAGTGGTGCTCGTTGGCGTGTTCCACGGCGCGGTCGATGTATTCGGGAACGTTGGTCGCGCTGATGCTGGTCTCAGCAAAGAGACTGCAGAAGGCCTCCGTTGTAAAGCAGAGATCATCTGTGGCCTGGGGATTCACGCCAGTGATGAGTGTCCAGGGGAGTTCTTTGTCTGTGGAGCTACCGAATTGTTCTGCCTCCGGGTGGGCGGACACAAAAGTCCGGTAGCGGTCGTGCGCTCCTGGATAGTAGGCGGTGCGCGAGGGGACCTGGGCCAATATTTTCCGCATTTCTTGCAGGAGTTGATGGCGCTGCTGCCATTCTTGATGCTGGATGACTACGCGAGTGGCATTACAGTTGAAGCCTGCATTGTTGGTGAGCATCGATACCATGTGTTCGGCCTGGTATGCAAGGTCGCTGGCGCTCCAGGGGCCGGGTACGACGATGACCGGGCTGACGTTGCCCAGCTCGCCTGTGACGCGCCTGGTTAGTAGCGGCTGGCGTTCCGCTTTGCGCCTGGCGCCCTCCTCGCCAGTACCAAAGACGATGGCCTCAAAGGTCTTGTCCGAACCTGTGATATGGATTTCCTCGATACCGGGATGATTGCAGAGGTACGCTCCCTCCGCCGCCCCACCGTAGGTTATGCGTAAGAAACCGGTTTCTATCAATGGGCGGAAGCTCTCTTCCATGAGAGGGCCGAGATAGGCATTGACGGGATTCATTTTGAACAGGACAACCTGATCTTCTACAAAGAGCTTGTAAAGGATGTCCATTGGTCCGATGCTTGCTACATTGCCTGCTCCAAGGACGAGAGCTACTTTCCCGGTGTGCTGCTGCTCTTGATAAACAACGGCCTGAGTTTTTGGTAGCTCGTCTACTGTGACACCAGGCTCCATCCAGATTTCGGCTGTAACGCCCATAAAGAAGAGACGATCATAGGTTGTTTGTGGAAATACCTGCGCCACTACCTGTCCGTCGGGCCTGGCTGTGATGTGACCTGGGATTTTAGGGCGTCCATAGGCTTCGATGTCGGAAAGCGAATTCCGTAACTGGCGCAAATTTTTGAGTACTGGCCATACTCCCGCGGCCCACTCCTCACCAACAACAGGCGAATCTTCGGTGACGCCTTTGGCCTGGAGAGAGGCTGCGACCCAGCGCGGGGCGATGGCGGCAAAATCGTTGATGAGCCTGTCTAAGATGGCGATGCGCTCGCGGTTTGAGAGCGCTACCCAGGCATCTTTGTGCTCTTGCAGGGCCTGTACAGCGGCGTCCATTGTCTCGTGCGAAGAGGGTGGAATGCTGCTTGATACGGAGGGAAACAGGGGGGAACCCTGGTGTATGGTAACGGACATGGTTGAGAACCTCCATTGGTTGCTAGCGGGTTTTGGTTGGTTATGGTTCAAAAAGAAAATGAACAATATATTATCGTCATTCTACCTTGAAGCTCAGGTTGTTTACAAGGGGCTGCATTGCCTGTTTCCTTCTTCCTTTTTAGTGGTATATCGAGCTATCAAGTATGCATGTAACACGTTTAGGGAGGGATGTTCAGGCGCAAAAGAGCCTTCAGAAAACGTCTTATATGTAGTATACTCTTGATCAGAACAATATGCCTGTCTTGTGCTGTTTCGCAAGAAGGCTATCACAAGAGAGGTGAAGCGATGTTAGCAAGTTATCCTTCCAAAAGAGCTATGGTTGTTTGCTGTGGCAGCGGCACGGAGATTGCCCACCACAAATTGAAAATTCCAAAGAAGGATAACTTATGCTGCAGAAAAAGAGGAGGCTCGACGCTACTCTGGTTTACCTGATATTCTCAGGTGTCGGTTCGCTCTCCTTTGCTAGTATTACCACGGTCAATTTAGTTTATCAAGTAGAAGTTGCGAAGCTCAGTCCGCTTCAACTGGTGCTCGTCGGTACGGCGCTTGAGGTGGTCTGTTTTCTATGCCAGATCCCAACTGGTGTTCTGGCCGACGTTTATAGTCGACGCCTCTCTGTCATAGTGGGCCTCTTTATCCTGGGTGCAGGTTTTATCCTGGAAGGCTCCATACCTCTTTTTGCCACTATCGTGATCGGACAGAGCCTTTTTGGCATCGGCGCGTCGTTTATGGATGGGGCAGAACAGGCGTGGATCACCGACGAAGTGGGTCAAGACAGAGTTGGCGCTGTCTTTCTGCGGGGGACGCAGGTGGGATTGGTGTGCGGTTTCTTCGGCGCGTTCGTCAGCGTCGGCCTTGCCAGTATCCGGCTCAATCTGCCGATTATTGTAGGCGGCTCGATGAGTGTCTTACTCGCGGTCTTCCTGCTGTTCTTCATGCCTGAGCATGGCTTTAAGCCAGTTCCGAAAGGAGAGCGTAAGTCATGGGGAGAATTGGGTAGCACCTTCCGCGGTGGTTTTCGCATTGTGCGACGAAGTTCCGTGTTGATCAGCATTCTCTGCGTGGGGTTGTTTTACGGACTCTACAGCGAGGGGTTTGACCGGCTCTCGACGGCGCATTTCCTGGCGGACTTTACGTTTCCCTCGCTCGGGCAACTCAAGCCGGTGGTCTGGTTTGGTTTCTTCGCGGCGGCGGAGACGATCCTTTCGCTGGGCGCTACCGAACTCGTCAAGCGAAGGGTCGACATCAACAACCAGAAGCATGTGATTCGCGCGCTGTTCATTATCAATACGATGATGATTGCCGGTGTCCTTGTCTTCGGACTTGCAGGGAATTTCTACCTTGCTGTAGCTGCCTACCTTGGTTTCGGCGTTTTCCGTACGGTGAATCACCCGGTTTACACAACGTGGTTGACACAGAACACTGATGCAGGCGCGCGCGCTACGGTGATCTCGATGGGGGGCCAGGTGGATGCACTCGGCCAGATCGTTGGCGGTCCGCCCGTTGGTTACATTGGCTCGGTGTTTTCTCTGCGCGCGGCGATGGTAGCGGTCAGCGCTATTCTCTCGTCGGTGCTGGTGCTGCTGGCTTACGCTGCTCGTAAGGGGAAGAAGGAGGTTGTGGCTGTCGAGGTAGTTGAGGAAGTGACGACGCCGGAGCTTGTCTGAGAGTGGTTGCCAGTGTGCGCAGGTATGTTGGAAGATGTGCCTGCGCACTTTGTTCAGGGGGACGCAGATTTATGAATGTTTCTTGTCGAAATTTGAGATGAGGTATGCAACATGCTGCGGTTATGCTATATTTGCTTTGAAGTTTGGTATACTATAGAGAGAAAACAAAGGAGGTGGTGCTATGAATGTCCGAACGTTTACTGCCGTAATATATAAAGAGGATGACTTGTACGTTGCTGAATGTCCAGAAGTTGGTACAGCCAGTCAGGGCTATACTATCGAGGAGGCTATAGCTAATCTAAAGGAAGCAACTGAGCTATACCTGGAAGATTTTCCTTTGCCTGATGTTAGCCGGCCATTGGTAACCACTTTTGAGGCGACATATGCCGCCTAAGTTGCCTAGAGTCTCGGCTGAGGAGGCGATTCGGTCATTAGAGCGTTTGGGTTTTGTACAGATTAGACAGCGTGGTAGTCATGTTATTCTTAAGAAAGGAACATCAGCAGGATATATTGGTTGCGTAGTGCCCCTACATCGTGAGCTAGCAATTGGGACGCTACGGAGCGTATTGCGCCAAGCTGGAGTTACTCCTGAAGAATTTATTGAAAACCTATAAATACGAGGGTGAGCGATTAGTGATACTCACCCTCATTTTGTTTAGCTTTTGATTTACAATCGATCAAGGGATGACGTGGGTTTTGGACGGCTCATGAAAGTTTTCTGCCACGGGTGTTACGATACGTTTTGTTACCGGGGCTGATAATACCATTGAGGTTGTGAGCTGGCCGTGAGCCGAGAGTCGATCGATCAGTGACTCGAGGTGCTCGACCGATGAAGCCATGACTTTCACGATGAGCGAGTCGCTGCCTGTTACCCGATAGCAATCGAGTACTTCGGGGATATCCTGGACAAAGGTTGCAAAGCGGGTGCACTGATCTCCAGGTGAGGTGCTCATGCGAATAATGGCTGTGATGGGATAGCCGAGCTTCGACCTGTTTATCTCGGCATGATAGCCGATGATGATGCCCGCGTCTTCCATTCTGTGAATACGCTCTGCAACCGCCGGTGAAGAGAGGCCGACACGTTGCCCAAGCTCGCTGTAGGAGAGCCTTGCATTTTGCTGGAGCGCCCGCAGGAGTTGCCAGCCAGTATCATCAAGCAACTTTTCAATTTCTAAAGCCATATTGCACCTTTACCTTGCTATTTTAATTTTTTCCGTAAAATGCCTTTTCTTTTCTCTTTATTATAGCAGATTTGGCAAGTATACTACTAGTAGGTAAGCAGACGGGATTTGAACTCGTGGCGCACCTGGGGAACAACCAATAGCGAATAAGGAGAAAATCATGATTACGATAATAATGTTTATAGCTCTATTCATAGTTCTGGATATAGTAGCTCTACGCTGGGGAGTTGATAGTACTGATACGGTTGCTAGCTGCGAGTATGATCGACGATGGCAATGGTATAATCATGTGACTGATCAGCAGGTGGTTTGTTAATGGTTCATCTAAGGGGAAAGGGATCTCTATTCTTGCTGGGCTCTCACTGTGACGATGTCATTTTTGGCTGCCCAGATGGCCAGGTCTTGTTTTTGGATGGCGGCGGCCATCATGTCGGGGAAGAGGTCGGGCGTACAGGCAAAGGAGGGTATGCCAAGGCTGGCGAGGCTGGCCGCGTTCCCCTGATCAAAACTGGGAGTGCCCTTGTCGCTGAGGGCAAGCAGGCAGATGACCTGGGCGCCGCTTGCTACCAATTCAGCAGCTCTGCGCAGCATCTCTTGCTGGTTGCCACCCTCGTAGAGGTCGGTAATAAGCACCAGTATCGTCTGTGCTGGCCGGGTAATGATCTGCTGGCAGTAAGCTAGGGCGCGGTTGATGTCTGTGCCGCCGCCAAGCTGGGTGCCAAAGAGCAGATCCACCGGGTCTTGTAGATCATCGGTCAAGTCAACCACTGCTGTGTCGAAGACGACCATGCGTGTACTGACGGCGCGAATCGAGGCGAGCACCGCGCCGAAGATGCCGG
>JBGQJX010000071.1:0-12694 GCA_041499255.1 Ktedonobacteraceae bacterium
GTGCGGTTCATGAAGCGATATTCGTACAACGCACGGCGCAAGGCTGCACTATCCTTGAAGGTAGTATGCAGGATGAGTAGTGCATTGACCTCTTTTTCGCTATACTTGCGTCCCTGCTCGAAGAAGCTGGCCAGGTATTCCAGAATAAGCAGTTTATCCCGCTGCCTGGCCGGAGGCCACATAGTCAGTTTGCCGCTCACATCCAGGAAGCGCCTCAGTTCCTGAGGCTGAGTTTCATCGCGAGTCGCTGCCGGAGACTTGATACTCGTATCATCACCTGCTATCAGCTGCTTCATGGCACGGGCAGTGCGCTCGAAGTAGAAAGAGCTGAGGCGATAGGTCTTGTTGGCTCCTTCACCTCTACGTTCATACAGGTAGCCCATAGAGACAAGCTGCTTGAGATGGCGTGAGACGCTCGATTGACTGAGATCAAGGGATGCGATAATGTCCTGGGCATGCATTTCATCCTGTTGCGCGATCAGTTCAAGAATGCGCAGGCGCGTCTCATCGGCAAGCGCAATGAGTCGCGCTCGTAGTTCAGCGCGGCTTACTGGCGCAGAGCGCAGCAGGACGATATCGTAGTTGGGCGGCTCACTGAAGAACAACCTGGCGCTCTCACCATTCTCCCACAGCATAACATGTCGCCCTGTATGCCAGGAAGGGACAAGGATGATCTCCGAGATTGTTGATATCAGATTTTGTTCGATAATCACGAGGAGACTAAAAACATAAAGGAACCGAGACCTGGCGCGGTCGGGTTCCTTTTGTTGTCTTGTGAAGGGGTTTCTCTGTTTCTGCCATCTTTATACTCCTTCACGATTACATTGAACCAAGTTTCAACCCGTGACAATTTGTCACGGGTTGCGAGCAAGCGCATTACAGACGCTTTATCTGAAAGATTGTTGAGAGCGTGCTTCCACTATGTAAAAGGCCGAAGATTTCATGATACATCTTCTCAATCCGAGGAAACAGATCCGGGGTCTGAGCGTGTCCCGCCTCATCAAAGACACATCCTCCCAGTCCTTCCCGAAAGCTTGTGGCAATCTTGCGCGTCACCTCAGGGGCATGAATGGTCACTGTGAGTGTATCTCCCTCTTGCAAAAGTCGATACACCTCCTGGTAATAGGTCATAGCAAGCGTCAATAAAAAATCTCGTTTTGGGACTTCTCCCTCATAGATATAAAATGCTATCTGCGTGTTCTCGCTCACCACGACCGTTGCTGTGAGTGTAAGAACTGCTTCAAACATCGGATTTCTCCTGGCTCATTCATTCCCTTTTTGCTACCTGAACATCATCAGTGCCGCCTGCTGTGCCAGCTGCACAAACCAGAACGCGAGCACCGTACCCATGGCCATCGTCCCAGCAGCCGCGATCCATATCGCAGCCTGGGACATCCAACCGATTCTCGCAGGTTGGTTTTCTGTGGTTACTGCGACTTTCGTCTTTGTGGTGCTCGCCGCGGCCGCTCTTGTGGCTGGTTTAACCGCGACCGCCGCGGCGCCCCTTGAGGTCAGGGCACCTGTATCTCCCAATTTCCCGGAGACCTTGTTGTTGTTGTTAGGAAAAGGAGCAGCCACAGGTGCTACAGCCACTTCTTTTTCCATGAACATGGTAGCGATGACGCGCAGGTAATAGTACATACCCAGGACGCTGGCGAGCACGCCGATGATGAGCAATTCAGGGTGACCGCCCTGAAGGGCAGCATAGAAGAGGTAGTATTTGGCGGCGAAACCTGCCATGGGCGGGAAACCTGCCAGGGCCAGCATGAAGAATGAGAGCAGGCCAGCCAGCGTTGGCTGGCGATACCATAGGCCGCGCAGCTCGTTATATGTGCTGCCGCTGTTATCGACGCGCTCCAGCAGGGAAACGATGCCAAAGGCTCCCAGATTCATGAAGGTATAACAGAGCAGGTAGAAGAGGATGGCTGAAATGCCGACTGTGCCACCTACGACGACACCAATCAAGAGATAACCGGCGTGAGCGATACTGGAATAGGCCAGCAGGCGCTTGACGCTGCTCTGGACGAGTGCCAGGATATTGCCGCCAATAATAGTGAGGATGGCGATGGCCCAGATGATGGCCGTCCAATCTCCCCTGGCGTGCTGAAAGACGACATCGAAGACGCGAGCGAAGGCGATGAGGGCTGCGGCTTTGGTTGCCACAGACATGAAGGCTGTGACGGGGGCGGGTGCGCCGTCGTAGACATCGGGCGTCCATGCCTGGAAGGGGATGGCGGACACCTTGAAGGCAAAGCCAACGGTGAGCAGGCCCATGGCGATCAACAACAGAGTTGGACTATGAGGGGATGAGGTAGTAAAGATAGAGACAGGCTGATTGAGAGGAAAAGCTATGGGCATAGTCCTACTCAGGTAACTACGAATACCCGTGAAAGAGGTGTTGCCCGTTACCGCGTAACTGAGGGCAATGCCATAGAGCAGGAAGGCCGAGGCAAATGAACTGAGCAGGAAATACTTCATGCCCGCTTCTTGCGAGCTTTTGCGCCGTACTACATAGCCACAGAGGATATACAGTGCCAGTGAGAACATTTCCAATCCCAGAAAAACGATCAGGAAGCTAGACGCGGCGGCCAGCAGCATCATTCCGGTGGTAGCAAACAGGAGCAGGGCGTAGTATTCTCCCTGGTGAACCAGCTTCAGCCGTTTGAGATAGGCGGGTGAGAGCAGGATACCCAGAAAACTCGCGCTCAGAATGATGATATAAGCGTAGAGCGAGCCGTAATCGGAGCCAACCATCTGGTTGAAAGCCGTTTGCTGGTCACCTACCGCGAAGAGCACGATAGTTGCTGCGAAAGCTCCCGCCAGACCCAACAGGCTCAGCGCGGGCAAAATGATAAAATTTGTGGGAGCGCTTTCTTTCGCGCTTGTTCCCTGCCGTGGCAGCAGTATGTCTGTAATCATCACCAGGAGTGCCATGATCGCCAGCACTAGCTCCGGTGCGATACGCCCCCAATCGGTGGCGGTCACTGTATAGATAAATGTCATAGATACTTCCTTGCATCGCGGCTGAGCTTTGCTAGACGTGCTAGCGGCATTGCCGCGATGGCTTTTAAGATAATACCTTCCTGGCTCCGTTGCCTGGCCAGAATTCAGTGTATGAACGCGCTGCCCAGATTTTGCAGCGTGTTTACCACCGAAGGTTCCATTAAATAGGTCAGCAGGGCTGGTTGAATCCCGATATAAAAGATCAGCAACAGCAAGGGCGAGAGCGTGAGGAATTCAGCGAAGCGTAAGTCAGGTAGCTTTCCTCTGCGCTCAAGCGCAGCTACCGGACCTTCAGTTGGTCGAGGCCCTTCCATAACGTCCAGGAAGAAGCGAATCATATACCAGGCGGCAGGGACCACTACGGCAGTACCCAGGACACCGAAGAGCGCGCTGCTGCGGAAGGCGCCAAGTAGGGCCAGGAACTCACCGGCAAAATTATTCAGTCCCGGCAGACCCAGTGAAGAGAGCGTGGCGATCAGCATCACCGTTGCCAGGATAGGAAGGCGCTTCGCCTGTCCGCCAAAGTCGTTGATGTTGCGCGTGCCTGTCCGTGCCTCAATATAACCCACAATGAGGAAGAGCGCGACAATGGTGATTCCGTGATTGACCATCTGTAGCACGGAGCCTTCTATCCCTTGCGTATTGAAGGCGAACATGCCGAGCATGACGACGCCCAGGTGGCTGATACTCGAATATCCCAGCAGCCGTTTGAGGTCGGTCTGCACCAGGGCCAGCAGCGCGCAATAGAGAATACCCACAACTGCCAGGGTATTGAAGAGCGGTGACAATGTGTGTATTGCCGAAGGGAAGAGTGGCAGGCAGAAACGTAGAAAGCCATAGGCTCCCGTTTTTGACATTGCTCCGGCCAGCATCGCTGTGACCGCCGCCGGGGCCTCGCTATAGGCGTCGGGCAGCCAGCTATGGAATGGCACAAATGGTATTTTCACTGCAAAGGCCGCCGCGAAGGCCAGGCAGAGCCAAAGCTGTACGGTAGGATCGAGCTTGCTATTGAGCAGCGTTGCCAGGTCGAGTGTGTAGGTGCCCCCCGAGGTCTGCTGGTGGAAATACCCCAGGGCGATGATACCTGCCAGCATTATCAGGCTACCCAGGGAGGTATAGAGCACGAACTTGAAGGCCGCGTAGATACGCCGCTCTCCACCCCAACTGCCGACCAGGAAATAGGCCGGGATCAGCATCACTTCCCAGAAAATATAGAAGAGGAAGAGGTTGGTAGAGAGGAAGACGCCAATGATGCCGCTTTCAAGCAGCAGCATGAAGGCCATGTAATTCTTGACCTTCTGCTCGATACGAAATGACGCGGCGATACAGACCACTGTGAGGAGGGCCGTCAGGGCGACCAGCAGGAGACTGATACCATCAACGCCGAGACTGTAATTGATGCCTACCTGCGGAATCCACGCCAACCGTTCGTTGAAGAGGAAGGTCCCATTTGGAGCGTTGCTGACGACTGATGAAGTGGATGATACATTGGCCTGTGTATAAGCCAATATTAGCCCAAGGGCCTGCAGTAGATTGACACCTGCCACAGCAAAGGCTGTCCAGCGAATCGCTGCTAGCTGGTTTTTGGGAATGAATAGTATGGCAATCCCTCCCGCGAGCGGGAGAAATGTAATTATTGATAAGATTGGATACATACCTCTCAGTTACCCCCTCACTGCATAGTACAAAATAATGAGTACCACGCCAATCAGAATTGCCAGGGCGTAGTTACGCACGTAGCCCGTTTGCAGGCGGCGCAGGGCAGCACTGGTTCCTCGCAGCCCCCCGGCTACAGCCCGGCCTCCGGCATCCAGCAGGTCACCTTCGAGCAGGCGTGACGCGGTGCGCCCAAACCAGAGAATCGGCTGAACAATCGCCGCGTCCAGCATTTCATCAATGTAGTACTTATGCAGTACCAGCTGGTAGAGCGGGTTATGGTTCTCTTTGTATTGGAAGCCGCGACCGTATAAGCGCCAGGCGGCCAGGATACCAAGCAGGCCGACGCCTACGCTCAAAGCTGTTGAGGTCCACTGGACGCCCAGTGATGCCGTTACCATGGTATGCACATCAGCGAATACAGGCGCGAGAAATTTCGTAAAAGGCTCCCACCTGGCCAGTCCAATAAGTTCAAACGAGCCAACCAGGCCGCCTATGCAGGAGAGAGCAGCTAAAATAACGAGCGGCACAGTCATGACGGGGGGAGCCTCGTGAATCCTGAGGCGCCCTGCCGTATGATGGGACGCCTCTTCATCATCGTCGTCTTGCGCATGGCTAGAGTGGCCTGAGCCGCGATAGTCTCCCATGAAGATGCCATAGAAGAGACGGAACATATAGAAGGCTGTGAGACCTGCCGTTAAGATACCGGTACCCCAGAGCACGTATGACAGGGGTTGATTATGTATCGTTGCCTGTGCCAGCAATGAACTGAGAATTTCATCCTTGCTCCAGAAGCCGGAAAACGGCGGAATGCCGCTGATTGCCAGGGCAGCCAGCAAAAAAGTCCAGAAGGTGATCTTGAGTTTATGTCTCAGCCCGCCCATCTGGCGCATATCTTGTTCGCCGTCAAGGGCGTGGATGACAGCGCCCGCGGCAAGAAAGAGCAGCGCTTTGAAGTAGGCATGGGTGGTGAGGTGGAAGATGCCAGCGGAATAGTTATGCACACCCTCGGCCATAAACATATAGCCCAGCTGGCTGATGGTCGAATAAGCCAGCACACGCTTGATATCCAGTTGGAAGATGGCGATACTTGCCGCGAAGAGCGCGGTCAATCCTCCAATCAGCGCTATGATGGTCAAGGCAGTTGGGGCCAGCTCGAAGAGCGGGTGCGCGCGCGCAACGAGGTAGACACCAGCTGTCACCATGGTTGCCGCGTGGATAAGAGCGCTAACAGGAGTGGGGCCTTCCATGGCATCTGGCAACCACATGTAGAGCGGCAACTGCGCCGATTTCGCCGCGCAGGCGACAAAGAGGCATAAGGCAATGACTGTCTGCAACAGGGTCCCGGAACTTGTTGGGTTAAGAGCGGAAAAGACGCCATTACCGCCGGTGTTGTTATTGTAGTTCAGCACGCCATACTCTTTGAAGATAAGGAAAATGGCGATCATCAGGCCAAAGTCACCGATGACGTTGATGACCAGGGCTTTCTTGGCCGCCGCGACCGCTTTTGGCCGGCGATACCAGAAACCAATCAGGAGGAATGAGGCCAGGCCAACCAGGCCCCAGCCTATCAGCAGGAACAGGAAATTATCCGCGCTTACCAACAGAACCATAGCAAAAATAAAGAAGTTCATGTAGGAGAAGAAGCGCCAGAAGCCAGGATCATCTTGCATGTATCCTGCTGCATAAATATGGATCAAGAGTCCTACGCCCGTGACAATCATCAGCATCGTGGCCGATAAGGGATCAAGGAGCAAGCCAAAACTCAGTTGAAAGTCGCCAGAAGCGACCCAGGTATAGAGTACCTGGTCGCTGGTGCGCGCCGCGACAGGCGTACCAAGCATCGAGAAGAAGCTGATCGTCGCGAAAAGAAAAGCGAGGCCGCAGGCGCCCCACGCTATTGTGAGGACAGCCCTGTTTGAAAAAGTGCTGCCAGCCACACCGAGGATCGCGAACCCGAGCAGGGGCAACAGCAGCACCAGTAGCATCAAATTTGTCATAGCACTACTACCCTCGTAACAGATTCATGTCGTCAACATCAATATCGCGGCGGGTGCGGAAGATGGAGACGATAATAGCGAGGCCAACAACAACCTCCGCGGCTGCGACCGTCAGCACGATAAAGACAAACATTTGTCCATCCGCCGAGTCGAGGTAGCTTGAAATAGCCACAAACGATAAATTGACCGCATTTAACATCAATTCTATGGACATGAATATAATGAGCGGATTGCGTCGGATGAGCACGCCGGTGACGCCGATCGTAAAAATAATAGCGCTCACTATGAGATATGCTGATAATGGCATAGACACCTCCAGTGCGACCACAAGGGTCGCCCCTACAATACACGGTTTACGCTTTCCTGACCAGTACCATCGCGCCCAGGACCGCTACGATAATCAGCAGACTTGTTACCTCAAAGGGAAAGACAAAACCGTGGAAAAGGGCCTGGCCGAAGGCTTCTGTATTGCCCTGCGTATTCACTACATGAGAGAGACTATTCGCAGCCGTTGCCTTTGCCCCGCTATCGATAGATGTTCCCGTAAAGAGCAGGTAGCTCAATGTGCCAACCAATGTCAGTCCCAGTATCCCCGCGACCCAGCGCTGCCATGGGATTCTGTCGGCCAATTCTGTATCGGTGGCTTCCGAGGCAAGCATGGTGACCACGAAGAGGAATAAGACCATGATCGCGCCTGCATAGATCAGGATTTGCACAATAGCGATAAACATTGCCCCCAGTTGCAAGTAAAAGAGCGCCAGGAAGAGCAGCGTCAGAATGAGACTCAACGCGCAGTGAACGGCATTCCTGAAGATAATCACGCCCAGTGCTGATGCCACACCGGCCACGGCCAGCACAAAGAAGGAAATTTGCACTCCTGTCATCGTCTTTGCCAGTCCTTTCCGCTCCCTAACTTTCTCCTATCCTCGTCCTGTTCCTCGTTGGTGAGCAAGACTTCTTCTTCAGTGCGCAGATCACCCAGGCCGACGGCGGCGGCGCTGGCCTGCGAGCCGTCGAACACATTGCCCGCCTGTGGTACGGGTTGGGCCGCATCTGCGGGAGCCGGGTCGTCCCAGACAGTATTCGAGCCAATGGTGGACTGTCCTTTGGGCTCAAGCAATTGCTCTTTATGGTAGACCATATCTTCTGGATAGAAAGCGGCCAGCTTATACTCTTGGTCCAGTGTGATAGCTCCGGTGGGACATGCTGCCTGGCAGTAGCCGCAGAAGATACAGCGCAACAAATTGACATCGAAGACCTGCGCGTACCGTTCGCCAGGCGAGACGCGGTTCTCTTCGCTATTTTCTTCGGCTTCGATGTAGATCGCGTCAGCAGGACAGGCGCCCGCGCAGAGAAAGCAACCAACGCAGCGTTCCAGGCCATTTTCGTAACGGTGCAGCACGTGGCGACCGCGGAAGCGCGGCGGAAGCTCGCGCTCCTCTTCTGGATACGAGATGGTGGTTGGCTTTTTGCCCATATTTTTAAAGGTTGTCGCCATCCCTTTGATTATGTCGAAAGACATGCTTGACTCCTTACGACTCCTTTTTCAGATCATCTAATAATGGGCGTTGTATCTAAACCCACTACGCTTCCCCGTAGCGAGTCTATCCATCCCATGAATTTCGCTCCTCATTTATATATTTTTCCACGTCAATACCTTTCCATATTTCTTTACCCAGTCCTTTAAGTTCCAGGATACTATGTTTGGGTCGAGTTTTACCTTGCTGGCGAATTAAAGCTGCTAAATCTTCTAGCAACTGAAGTTGCTCGTCAGGTGTAAGATGTTGAGCTTTATTGAGTATCTCACGATAAGCGTAGGTTGACATATGCTCTCTCCCTCTCATTTCCATGTCAGATGTTTGACTGAATCATACCAGAGTCACTTACGCTTGTCATCTTGCCAAGAATTGTATTGTTTTGCTTTCCAACCTACAAAAGCTGGTTTCCTAACTACAATTTTATACTATCACGTCTTGCTCTTGTTTGGCAGACACTACCTCTTTCCCAACAGGCTCAAACTTAGCAAGATGTACTGTGGCAGGCATAGGTATTGTCCCTTCGTGAGTAGATATTCCCGTCTGTACCACCCTCGTGCGATTGCGCACCAGGAGCAGGACTGCTGCCAGAATAATCAGCCCGGCCAGCCCATTGATCCACCACGGCCAACCCAGGGCGACGACGGTTGCTGTAATCACGACATTGAGCACCGCCAGCGGCAACAGCAGTTGCCAGCCCAGGCGCATCAGGCGATCGTAGCGAATACGCGGCAGCGTGGCGCGCAGCCAGATGAAGAGGAACAGGAAAAAGGCCACTTTCACCACGAAAATGAGTATTGACACTCCAGGGAAGCGCTCTAAGCCAAAGAAACTCCAGCCGCCAAAAAAGAGCGTTGAGGCCACGGAGCTTACGGTTATCATATTGATGTATTCGGCCATCTGGTAGAGGCTCCAGCGTAGCCCGCTGTACTCGGTCAGATAGCCCGCGGTCAGTTCTTGTTCGGCCTCTGGCAGGTCAAAGGGGGCGCGGTTTACCTCCGCGACGCCTGCGATTATATAGATCACAAAGCCAAGGGGCTGGGCGAGGATAAACCAGATACCCTGACCGGTAGGACCATAGAGTAGTTGGGCCTTGACTATGCCAACCATGCTCAAGGTGCCTGCCCACATCAGCGTGCCGCTCAAGGCCAGTCCCAGGCTTGTCTCGTATGAGACCATCTGGGCCGCGCTGCGCAGGGAGCCGAGCAGGGAATAACGGTTGCCGGAGGACCAGCCGCCAAGCACGATCCCGTAGACTGCCAGCGAAGAGATTGCCAGTATCCAGAGGATACCAACATTAATATCGCCAATAACCGGGTCCCAGACAGAGGGTTTGCCGGTAATCCAGCCATTGCCTATGGGCACAACGGCAAAGGCGCACAGGGCCACTACTACCGAGATAGTCGGCGCCAGCAAATACGTGACGACCCTGGCCTGGGTTGGGATAATCTGTTCTTTGAAAGCCATCTTAACGGCATCGGCTATTGGCTGGAACAGGCCAGCCGGCCCCGCCCGGTTTGGCCCCAGGCGTCCCTGCATCTTAGCGACCACGCGCCGCTCGATGAGCGTCATATACGCGAAGGCCGTCAGCAAGGCGAGGATCACGATCGCGCTTTTGATGACCGCGGCGACGATTTCGTTATTGAGAAAGTCAAGCACGCGCCACCTCCTGTTCCTGGGTGCGCACACCCTGTGCCCCCAGTTCTTCCCAATCTAGCCCTGTATAGAAAGTATTCTCTTTGGCAATCTCTCGTAATATTTCTTCCGGGCTGGCGTAATTCCAGCGGGTACCCATATGCCTGGCTATCTCGATGATGATCTCCCAGTCAGCCTTCGTTCCTGGCAGAGGTCGTAACGCCTGTCGAATAGCCTGCACATGGTGGTCGATATTGGTCATGCTGCCCTCTTTTTCCGCGAAGGTGGCGGCTGGCAGTACGACGTTGGCCTGCTGGGCCGTCTCAGTCAGCATGATGTCCTGTACAATCAGGAATTCCAGGGTAGCAGGGAGCTTTTCTACATGTCGCACGGGATTGGCTCCCATCACGTATAGCGCTTTGATCTGCGGGCTGCTCAACATCTCGGCATAGGTCATACCGATCTCCGCGGCTGGTTGATAACCGGGCAGCGCATCAGGCAAAAGGCCCATATCGCGTGCGCCAAGCGAGTTGGCATCCTCAAAGAGCGGGCCAACCCCTGCGCCGGGACGATCAATGTTGCCAGTGACGACCGCCAGTGCCTGGAGGTCGGTTGCCAGGTCTTCGCAGCCAGGCTCGAGCGTCGCCATTTCATCGTACAGGATGATCGCTCCCCTGGCTTGCGCGATCTCGTGGGCTAGTTCTCGTAGTTGGGTAGTGACCTCTATACCTAGCGCCTCCTCGTAGTTGCGGATAAGCGCATCCTCTTGTAGTACAATTCTTGTTCTCAGGTCTTCGTCTGGAGCCTTCAATTCTTCCTGGCGGATAACTGTGCTCAACAGCACCTTCGCTGCCGCTGCTGCTGCACCTGCTCCCTGTTGTGGCAATGTAATCTTCTGCGCGGCGAAGCGGTCAAGCTCGGTCTGATTGGCGTTGACGATATAGATTTTCGCTCCGCCCTTCATGGCCTTCTTGATGCGTAGATCAAGAATAGGCTGCCGCTGATAGGGGTCTGCCGCGATAAGCACGATGTGAGATGCCTGCTCGATCTCCGCGATACTGTTGGTCATCATCCATGGTTTTCCGGTCATCCTGTCGCGTGGAGCGGGGAAGTAGCCATGATGATGATCGACATGCGGCGTGCCGATAACCTGCCTGAGCAGCTTCTGGAAGAGGTATGCTTCTTCATTGGTGGTGCGGGTCGAGCCAATGCCGCCAACCGCGCCGGCTCCATACTTTTTAGTGATCTCTCCCAGGCGTAAAGCAATCGTATAATAGGCCTGCTCCCAGGTCACTGCCACCAGTTGCCCGTTGCGCCGGATCATCGGAGTGCGCAGGCGCTGCGGACTATTGACAAACTCAAAGCCCCAGCGGCCGCGATCGCAGAGCCAGCCATCATCGATGGCATCGTTCGCGCGTGACATATTGCGCATGATCTTGTCTACACGCACATCAATACGGACGTTGCAGCCAACGCTACAGTTGTTGCACACACTGGGAATGTGTTTCAACTCCCAGGGGCGCGACTTAAAACGATAGGTCGTGGCTGTCAGGGCACCGACCGGGCACATCTCGACGGTATTGCCGGAAAATATTGAGTCAAAGGTGTGATCGGGAGCCGTCCCAACCTCCATCTTATAGCCACGCGAGATCATGACCAGCCCGTTGTCCATGGAGATCTCCGAACTGAAGCGCGTACAACGTTGGCACAAAATGCAGCGTTCGCGGTCAAGCAGCACCCTATCGCTGACCGGAACAGGCTTCGGAAAGTGACGTTTGTGCTGGTCGAAGCGGGTGCCGCCGGGGCCATGGCGCAGGGTGAAGTCTTGCAGATCGCACTCACCTCCCTTATCGCAGATGGGACAATCAAGAGGGTGACTGATGAGGAGAAATTCCAGGGTGCCCCTGCGCGCTTTGAGCACTTTTTCCGTCTTCGTATGCACGACCATGCCTTCGCTGACCGGCGTGGTGCAGGCTGTTTGAGGCGGCTTGGGCAGCTTCTCGATCTCAACAAAACACATGCGGCAGGCGCCCAGCGGCGGCATTTTGGGGTGGTAGCAATAGATGGGAATCTCTATCTCCGCCTGTCGCGCTGCCGCCCAGACCAGCGTTCCGGCCGGAACAGCGACGGGAATATCGTCTATGGTCAGGTGTATTAATTCGTCTTTTTTCTCTTCTGGCATATATTTTTACCGTTTCAAATTCATCCATCCAACGACGCTAGCGCGTCTAGCAAAGCTCAGAATGGATGCAAGGAAGTGTTTTATCAGGTAGTGTGATTTCCTACCATGCAGTGTCCATGACGGACGTGATATTCGTATTCTTCGCGGAACAAATGGATACTACTCGAGACAGGACTGGTGGCTGCGTCGCCCAGAGGACAGAATGATTTACCGAGGATATTATCGCAAACGTCCAGCAGCAGATCGATATCACTCTCTTTGCCTCGTCCACGTTCGAGGCGCTCATAAATTTCTGTCATCCAGTACGTGCCTTCGCGGCAGGGAGTACATTTGCCGCACGACTCGTCGCGGTAGAATTCGGTCATGCGCAGGACGGCCCCCACAATGCAGGTATCCTCGTGCATGACAACCACGCCGCCTGAGCCAAGCATCGAGCCTGCCGCGGCTATGGCCTCGAAGTCTAGCGGCGTATCTACTTTATCAGCGCCGAGTATATAAGTCGATGATCCGCCAGGTATAATGGCTTTGAGTTGCTTGTCATCCAGGATACCGCCGCCATATTCCTCGTCGTATATGAGCGTGCGCAGCGGGGTCCCCAGGGGCAGTTCATAATTGCCAGGTCTCTTCACATGCCCGCTCAGGCAGAAGACGCGCGTCCCCTTGCTTTTCTCCGTTCCGAATGA